>JBBQAZ010000001.1:0-65849 GCA_038316995.1 Saccharimonadales bacterium (SeqCode)
TGCGCGTTCAGCGAGCGCTCCGTGACCGATTTCTCGGCGTCCAGGTCCCATGAGTCGCTTTACTTCACCAACGGTGTAGCCTGGCGCGTTAAAGTGGTGGATGTAGCGCTTTTCTGCGTCGTTGTGCTCCATAGTGTCAAGTATTTGCGCAAAACTAAGTGGTGCCAACGTTACGATGTTTATACCCTGCGTCATTCCACGAGTAAAGATGCTCGATCCGTGCGCTCGTGGCAAGAATCCTACTTGGCTGCTAAGTTGGCGAATATCTGTAAGCTTACGTCCGTCTGGGCGAGCTTGGTCTTTGATAATCCCTGCACGCACGTCGTTGTCTACAACCTTTTCCATTGCGTTATGGTAATCGTGCTTTGCACTTGCGAACTCTTCTTCGCCTAATTCTTTAGTAAAGTATTCGTCTAGGTCCTTGTAGAGTTGATCAATCTTGGCATTACGTTCTGGGTAATCCATACGTACATTTTTACCTAGCTTGTCACTTGCCCACTTTGTAACAGATTCGTAAATTGATTCTTCCGGTAGGAATAGTTCGTATTCTTGTGCGGTAACACCAACTTTTTTAACAAGTTCTTTTTGCAATTCAATTGCGGGTTGCATGGCTTTTTCTGCCCACTCCATGGCGTCGGCTACTAGCTCTTCGCTAACTTCATTGGCGCCAGCTTCTACCATCATAATTCCCTTGTCTGTTCCAGCCACTACAAGATCAAGTGGATTTTTTGCAGATTCTTCAGGGCTTAGGAATGCTTTAAAGCCTTTTTCGTTTTCTGGATCAACACCAACGCGGATTCCTGAAACAGGACCTTCAAATGGTGCACCCGTCAGCATAAATGCTGCGCTAACTGCAATCATTGCAATCATGTCTGGGCGGAAACTAGGGTCCATGCTGAGCACTGTTCCAACACCCTGCGCTTCGCGCTTGTAGCCTTTTGGCCACAGTGGGCGGATTGGGCGGTCGATGATTCGACTAATTAAAATAGCGTCCTCGCTCGGGCGGCCTTCGCGCTTAATAAAACGGCTTCCGCTAATCTTTCCTGCTGCATACATTTTTTCTTCGTAATCAATGCTTAGCGGAAAATAGCCAAAATCTGGCAAGTCTTTGCGGCCAACCATTGCTGTTCCAAGAACTACCGTGTCGCCGTAGCGAACAATCACAGATGCACTAGTACGAAACCCAACACGGTTTACTTCTAAACTAAGTGTTTGCCCGCAAAACTCGGTACTAACTTTTATAATGTCTTTTCCAAATGGATTGATGATTGTGTCTTTCAAATCCGTCTCTCTTTCTTGATCAAGCCCTCATTCCTAGAGTGCAAATATACAGTCTGCTCCTTGTGCCTGTTGGGTAGCAGGTATATCTGGTGTCTAGTAACGAAGATTGCTTGTTTTAATGTGCACAAGCCTGTCCGGCAACTGCCGGATTGGTCTGAGCAAATTACTTACGTAAGCCGAGCTTTTTGATTAAAGCCAAGTACGCTTCACCGTCTTTGCTAGCCAAGTACTTTAGTAGTCGCTTTCGCTTGCCTACTGCCTGGAGTAGTCCACGGCGGGCCATAAAATCATGCTTGTGTGTCTTTAGGTGTCCAGTTAATTCTGTAATACGTTCTGTAAGGATTGCAACCTGCACCGCAGGGCTCCCTGTATCTGTTTTGCTGGTTTGGTTGTCAGCAACAATCTTAGTCTTCTTCTCTGTTGAAATCATTAATCTTCCTTGTTTACTTAATAAGAGATGATGGCGTTACCCAAGAATATACCACACCCACCCCAGTTATGCAACTATTACAAACTTCAACTTCGTTTTACTAGCATACCCTTAAGCTCATGGAGTTCACAAAGTAAAGTTTGAGCTTGCTCATTATCAAGTTCAACAGCTTCTGTCATACTCGTAAAGCTACCCCTCATTGCCCTCACTCCTTCTACATCTACAAAAACACTAATATTATCATATGGATTTGTTTGTCTGCCAACCTGTATGTAAGCGCGTTCACCCTTAAGAGTTGACTCGCCAAGTTCTACGGACGTATATAGCATAGGACAGTCAAAAGATGTGGCATAGGCATCAGGATCAATCGCATATAATCCTTCAAGTCTAGAAAACGGACGCGAGAGGTATACTTCGCTTGGATCTTCAAGATGATCGTCAAGAATAGTGTAAGCTAATTCAATAATCTCTTCACTCACAGACAGAGTAGCAATTTTTTCAATACTTTCGCTCATTTAGATTTTATTTTATACTTTTAATACTTTTTTGTCAATGTTTATTTGTTCTCCACCGATGTTTTTGGTGAAGTAGCTGTCGTGGGAAATGTAGATAATGGCGCCGTGATATTGCTTGAGAGCATGCTCAAGCTCTTCTATGCTAGGCAAATCCAAGTGGTTTGTTGGTTCGTCCAAAATCAGTACCATTGGGTCGTCTGCCAACATGCTCATCAGCTGGAACCGAGCTTTTTGACCACCACTTAACTTTGAAACTACCATTTCTCCGTCACTTTCTGGCCTGAAAAGATAATCTCCAAGCATCTGGCGAATCTTTTGATCGCTGGCATTTACTTCCTTGGCCAGCAAAACGTGTTCAACTGCGTCTTTCAGCTTCATCTTTAGATATTTTGGACCAATTTCTTGCTCATAGTTGCCAATTTTTAGCTGCTTTTCTGTAGAAATGTGCCCGTTCAGCAATTTACTCTCTGTTTTATCGTTACGGCTTTCTGCCAAGATTGCATTAACCAAAGTAGTCTTTCCTGCCCCGTTACGGCCATGCAAACGTAATCGCTCGCCTTCTCGCAGCTGAAAAGACACCTCATTAAACAGGGGTTCATCTGTGTATCCAAGCACTAGCTTGTGTGCCTCTATTAGTAGTCTATTGGATTTTGTCTCACTTGTTCTGGCCCGAATCCGGATATTCCGTGCCTTGTGTTCATCATATGCGTCTGCCAGCTTATTATTTAGTCCCTGCACTGATTCTTTGTCTATCCAAAAACTTGGCTTAGTCATTTTTTGCAAATCTGCAAGTTCCTTACGGGCTCGTTGCTCTTGGCTTTTAAATCGAGCAATCGTCCCTGGATTGCGAGCTTTTTCTTTGAGTCGCTGAAACCGCACTACATCATCTTTGAGATTTATTATGCGTCGTTGCGTTACTTCATACTCATTGACTTCACTTGTAACTTTGCTAGTGTTTGTTCGCAAATAATCATCGTAATTTCCCCTGAAACTATAACTTTTGCCGTCCCGAATCTCTATAATCCTATCAATTGCCTTCAGAACATCTCGGTCGTGAGTAATTACAACTACTGCCGCTTTTTCACGGTTTAACCATTGCAAAAATAGTTCTTTGGCGGCGTAATCCATGTGGTTAGTTGGTTCGTCTATCAAAATTAAATCTGCTTTGCTGTGTTGCAGTTTTGCAAGCTCCACAAAGCGTTTTTGGCCACCAGAAAGCTGCCCAATCTTGCCATCAATGTGGTTGTCTTGAAGTCCGTAGGCCTGCAGACTGCGCCTTATTTCTTCTTCTACTTGATAGTATCCAAGTGAACTAAATTGTTCCAAAGCATCACCGAACACATCCATCTTTTTGGAATTACTTCCCATGTGTTCGGGGTATGTATCAATAATGTCTTTAAGCTGTTTGTACTGCGGTAAATCCTCCAAAATAAACGGTAAGACAGAAGCTTCCTCAAACCCTTGATGCTCCTGCCTTGAACTAACAACTACCAAGTTACGCTGAAAATCTATGTCACCAGCAAAGTCTGAATCTTCCCCTGTTAGCATATGGAAAAGAGTGGTTTTTCCTGTACCGTTGCGTCCTATAAACCCAAGTTTTTCACCAGCTTGAATTTTGAGCGACAGATCTTCATATAAGATCTTGTCACCAAAAGACTTTTCTTCGATATTTATATTGGCAATCATACGACCTGCTTTAAAACTTCAGCTACCGGCTGATCTTGCAACTGGTCAATCGTGTAGGCGTTTATTAAATTAAATTCACCGACTGATACGCGCCGTAAATCACTCATATACGCCCCTGTTCCAAGTTTTTCACCAATATCGCCCACCAGGCTACGAATATACGTACCAGAAGACACGTGGACCATAAATGTAATGTCTGGATAGGCGTACTTCATGTCTGTAATTGAACTTATTTTAACTTTGCGTGGTTCTATTTTCACTTCTTTGCCTTCGCGGGCTAGTTCATAGGCCCGCTTACCGTTCACTTTTATTGCACTAAAAGCTGGCGGTGTTTGTGTGACCACGCCAATAAATTGTTCAAGTACGCTCTGGACTTCCTCTACAAACGGCTCGTGTTCACTTTTTTTGGTCAATTCGCCTTCTGCATCACCTGTTTCAGAGGTAGTTCCGAGCTTCATACTAACTTCGTAAACTTTATCAAGCTTAGAAAATTCCTGCGCCCGCTTACAATAACTACCGACAACTACAATCATAAGACCAGTTGCGAGAGGATCTAGTGTCCCTGTATGCCCTACTTTAACCTTGTGTCCAGCTTCATTTTTAAGCATGCCCCGAACTTTTGCCACTACATCGTGACTTGTCCAAGTTTTTAGCTTATCTACTAATAATATTCCGTCCATAAGGACCGTATTATACACGCTTTAAAGAGGTGGTACAGGGGGTAGTGTCTGGTGACCGTCGTCGTCTTTTGGATATAGTGGCATTGGTGGCGGAACTGGTGGTGGCGGAGAAGCTGGGCTTACGGCGTCGGTAGAGGCTGAGGGAATAGGGTCCGGCGGGAATTTAGGCTTACTTGGCTCTTGTCCTGTCACGGCGTCATTATTCTGCAAACCCGATTCAATATCTAACTTTGTAACATCCAAATAATCATCGTCATCATCTGAACTTGTAACCTCTTGAAGATTTGGAGTCGCCTGTTCAGCGTGGCTAAGATTTAAATCAATTGGGTTCGCGTTTAGAGCCGCAATCGGCTCAAGGGGTGGTTGATTGCCAGATATTGCCAAAGCTTGATCGACATTATTCTGTAACTCATCAAGATCAGGAACATTGGGCGCAGCCTCATTACTAACTGGCGGCAAGCCTTCGCTACTTAGCGCGTCTTGTTGATGAGGGCTGTCTACTGATTTTTCAAGATAATCTAACGTTTGGTCTACGTTATCTTCAGAGGTACTCCCCTCTGTTTGCCTTGGAATACTTGAGTTGTCATTGTCTATAAACTCCGGGGCTGGAACTTCTATTTCTAACTCCTGGTTACCGTCTTCTGCTACTTGTTTAGTTTCTTCGTTATCATTTTCTTTTTGGGCTGAATCATCATGGCTTAATATTCTCCCTTTTTCTTCAGTTGGGTTTAAGGGGTTAGCAAACTCGTTGTCTTCATCATTTGCGCTTGCTGTCAACGTGCCTGAATTTGAAGGTGGTTCTAAAATCATTCTAGCATGTCCCTCTTCGCTGTCTCCAGAGAGTGGTTCTTCTAGTTTTGGCCTTGCTTTTTTGTGAATCTTTGGCAGTTCATCTAAATGAGATGACTTGAAGTTACCGTCATCATCTACGTGAATTGCATGTGTGTCATCTTCTTGTGGGGCATGAGATTCTTGGGGCTGCACTGGTACTTCGTGCTTAATTTCTAGCGATCCATCATTATGCTTTACAGAATCTTCAGACTCTACCACCCCTGTTTCTGTTGGTTCTTCAGCCTCTTTCATCGACGCAACAGGTTCTGGCTCGGGTTTGACTTGTAGCTGCGTTGCTACAAGCTGCTGGTTCGCGCCGGCCGCCATTAATTTTGCGCTGATATTCATGGTCTCTGGTTTTGTCTTTTCGTTACTAAAACGTTCTGTTTCGGCAACAATACCGGTCAAGAATGCCGTCGCAATTTGACTATCAAAAACATCATTCTTTAGCGTTAAGCTCATCTGGGCTACGACCTCTGACAGGCTACTAGTTCCCTGTTCATTTAAGTTTGTTCCGCCCAGTTCGCCTGGTTTATCGACATTAATTGAAACAATCTTCGCGTCGTGCAATATTCTGCCGTGCGCCGTAATTGCTTGATCTAATTGACCTTGGTCGTGCACTCCAAGCGCGAGGACTACGTCAACGTTAAAATCACCATGACTAAAAATTAGATCTTCCTGGCCGATTGTAGTTTTGTAAGGAGTAATGAAGATTTTTACGTGTTGATCTTCTACTTTATATCGAAGCTTATCTGCTTTGGATTTATCGAGTGAAATAATAAAATCACGGAGACTGTCTGTATTTTTCTCTAGCGTCTCTTCTGGTTTTAGAAACTCAATTGTAGATGGTGAGCTACCGCTAAATACGGCTGTTCCGTGCTTACCTAGCTTATTTAGCACCAATGTCATCCCGATTGCAGCAGAAAGCTGGTCAATCGTAGGGTTTTGACTCACGGTTACAAGAACGTTTTGTGCGTCCTTGATTGTTTGTAATACTTCTGTTTTTGGATTTTCCATTTTTGTTTTTTAATCCTTATGAAAATCGTAGCATAAAAACACAAGCGTGTCTACAGAGAAGCTGATTGTTGATGCTCAACTCTTTACAAACAGAGAGGATAATGCTACAGTCAAATCCGACTTTAAATTATCTTTTAAGTTCAATCACTAAAGGAGCATAGATGCCAATTATCAAATCTGCGCGAAAGCGCGTTAAAACTGCTAACAAAGCTGCAATACGAAATAGTAAGACTAAGCGCACATTAAAAGAAGCCTTAAAAAACTTCCAAAGCGCAGTCACAAGTGGCAAAAAAATAAACGAAGCGCATGATGCAGCACAAAGCGCATTAGACACGGCCGTCAAGAAGAACATCCTACACAAGAACAAAGTAGCTCGTAAAAAAGCTCAACTTTCAAAAGCTGCGAAAGCTGCTGGATCAAAACCAGTTAAAAATGCTGCCAAAACCGCAACTCCTGCCAAGAAAGTCGTAGCGAAAAAGCCTGCTGCGAAAACGGCTCCTAAAAAGCCTGCTGCGAAAAAGCCAGTAGCCAAAAAAGCTCCTGCCAAAAAAACTACAAAGAAATAATAAAGGCCTTTAAGGCATCGTCAGCATCAATTTTTGTAGACTTCATTTTTTCATCTATAGAACGGAGTCTACTTACGGCTTCTTTTAGTTCTGGAAACGCGACTTGGCGTGCAATACGATGGGTTTTTTGTATGACGTATGGGTTTACTTTTGCATTACTGGCAATTTCATTTGCGTCTGTTGTGTTTGCGGTTTTAACCAATGCTAAAATATGAAGCTGCCATACAAACATAGCAACAATCTGTATAGGTTCAACCTGCAGGGCTCGCTGCTCTTCATAAAGTTGTAACGCTCGTTCTTTATTACCAGAGAACCCTGCATCGATAAGTTCAAATATCGTGCTTGAAGGAGTTTGTAGTGTTAATTCTTTTACGGCCGCTATTGTTATATTTTTATCATACATGCTCAGTTTATCAAGTTCATTGGCGAGTCTAAGCTGATCCGTTCCAGCTCTTCTAACAAGTTCCTGGGCAGCTGCAGGTTCAATGGTTGCTTCCCATTTTTTCACATACTCCTGTGCCCAGCGAACAACTGCGCTCGGCTCAAGCTCTCTAAATTCTTCGTATTCGTCTAATTTTTTTAAACTTTTATAGTACGATGAACGCTTATCAAACTTTGGTTCATTTATTATAACTTCTGTAGTATCTGGCAAATTTTTTAATAATAATTCGTACTTTTCTTGAAATTCCTTGTTACTACTTGGTTCATCTAAGACTACTAGTTTTTTTGCTGCAAGAAATGGTAGACTTTCTAGTGACTCGCGAATCCTATCAATATCAGCCTCTTGCCCATCTATGACTTCAAGCGAAAAATTCCCATACTCCTTAACGAAACTGGCTATTATGCTACGCTTCTTTGCGCCGCGCATAAAATCATTTGGACCGGTCAAAATATAAATCATTTTTTCATATCCTTTTTCTGGCAGTTAGGACACGTATGAGTTCCTCGCCCTGCAACTCGAGTTTTTATAATTACCAAGTCACATCTTTCGCAACTCTCACCTTCTCTCCTAAAAACTTTTGCAAAGTTTAGATAAGTTCCTTTATTTCCTTTAGCATTCACGTAGTTTCTATCGGTGCTGCCACCTTTTTCAATTGCCAAGTGCAAGATCCTCTGTAGTTCAGTAAATAATAGCTTTAATGACTTTTTTGGAATGTTTTTCACGAGTGTTTCAGGATGAATTTTCGCGGCCCAAAGTGACTCATCCGCATAAATATTTCCCACACCAGCAACCACTGTTTGATCCAGTAAAACGGCTTTAATACCACTGTTATAACGTCTTTGCAGGCGTTGCATAAATTTTGTGTTCGTGAAATCCGCGGCTAATGGTTCTGGGCCAAGTTTTTTAAAAAAATCCAGGTTTTCAACTTCAATTGTTGGCATTAGTCTTACCCAGCCAAACTTTCGCTGATCGTTAAAATAAAGCTTGGAATCATCTTTGAAAATAAACGTCACACGCGTGCTTTTATCTGGAAGCTCGCCAATCAGCGAGTCGTTTGGATGGCCTGCACCAAATACTGCATTTTCACCACGAAAAACGAGCTGTCCAGTCATCTTCAAATGAATGACCAGCGAGTAATTGGTATGCAGGTCAATTATCAATGCCTTACCTCTACGTCGTAATCTTAGGACACTAGCATTAATTAAAAAACTGTCGACATCAGTTGTGGCATTTGGGAAGCCTTTTGGCCAATCAAATGTAACACTCGCAACTACTTTGCCAATTATTAGCTGGTCAAGCCCTCGCTTCACAGTCTCAACTTCTGGTAATTCAGGCATATCGTCTATTCTAGCAGTCTGTTACCATTGAAGCACTATGAGTAATTCTATGGCTGATATTTTGGGTAATCGTGAATTTCACGAACCAAAAGAAATTCAAATAATAAAATCTTTTGTGCGCAAAGAATTTAGTGTTGATTGCAACGTAAAAATGAGCGACCGAGCGATAACTATTATCGTGGACAGCGCTTCCCTTGCTGGAAGCCTGCGCATGCACCTACACACACTGGCAAAGCAGTGTGAGACTACAAAGCGTCTAATGATTAGGATTAATTAACCAAAGCTAGTTGAGCGGCAGCTCTAAGAAGCTGATGTTCTCTGTGCGTCATAACCGGGACGGCTGCTTCACCAACTACAATTGTTGCTTCATCGACTTCACCATGCAAACGCATCAATTCATCCCCTATCGCATCGCCAATTGTTGTGTTGCAGGGCGTATAATCTACTCTGGTCAAGTTTTCTACTTCAAAGCTCTCTTCGAGATTTGAATATCCTAGTTCTGTGAGTGTCATTTTTGTTTTGCCTTTCTGTTTTTGAAAAACTTATCTCATTACACTCCAATTCTCAGGAATGTCAATAAGCTTTTTAGCTAAAAGCTTAAGCTAGTAAATTTATATCATTCCTGATTTAAAATATGCTCTAAATCAGTTTTTAATTGAGGAAGATTTTGATAATGGATACTTGTTATGCCAATCGATTCTGCCGCTATACAATAATCTTCTATATCATCAGTAAATACCACCTCATATGGTTCTAACCCTAATTTCTCGCAAGCAACTTTATATATATCTGGACTGGGCTTTGTCACTCCTACCTCAAACGAAAAAACAAAAGTATCAAAAAGATCTTGCTCTTCCTTGTCCAAGAACTCATCTGTAATCCAGTTTGAACCTATATTGCTCAATATACCTAGCTTGTAGTTTCTATTCTTTAAATTTCTAATATATTCAACTAACTGGGTATTCTTTAGGCCTTCTACACCACTCAGAGACTCAACATCTTTTAAGTGTTTACCTGTGACCCCGTAAACTCCTGCAAAGAAATCTTCACGCGAAATTGCTCCTGCATCACATTGTTGATTTAATTCTTTTACTTTGTTTATTTGAAGATCGTCAGTTAATTCAGCAAGAAATTTGTGCCAAAGATTTGCATGCGCAAGGACTCCAAAACAGTCAAATAGTATCGCTTTTATCATCCGTCCTAGTGTAACAGCTTACAGTTCTACGTCGCGGACTAAATCGCGGTATTTGGGAATTTGGGCTTCAAACAACCCTTTTACGGTTCTACTATTACCGTCAAAAGAACCGGCAGTTTTGCTACAAGAACCGCTCCAAAGTCTAGAAATCTCACTTCCATGATCAGATAATTTATAGATTGTGATATTACCCCTTGGGCAAACACCCTTTTCGCTATCAAAACGTGCAGTTTGTTTGGATATAAATCCTGCGCGGGACAGTCCATACACAAATTCTTCAAAAGCTGCAGAATTATTTGTGAACGACTTTGTACTGACGACATTCTGATTGTAGCTATCTAACACCTCAAAGGTACGTTGATTTCTATCAACGGTAATCCTCACGGCTTGTCGCTGTTCATTTGCAACCAGTTCACCATGAAGTTCATAGATTGCCTTTGCAGATGAGTCTGCATACTCTGTAAGCACAGTCGCCTTTTCTACAGGCTTTACAGCATCATTACTGCCTCTGTTAACAACCCAAAATATAGATGCGATTAACACAAATACCGTTGCGAAAACTCCCAATAAATACTTCATAGCTACTATTATAGCATAATCATTAACCTTTTGCAATACTTAGGAATCATTTAATTCTAGAGCTACACTCGTTAATTTTTTACTATCTTCAAAGTGACTGCAAGAATCATTAATTACTATCTGTTCGGCTAGTTACGAGTATCTTTGGATGCCTCTTCATACTGTAAATGAAACGAATTAAATGGACTGATTACTTACGCCATACGCCAGATAATGGCTGATCGCTAGAACGTCCGAAGTTGAACTGATAATGAGTAGCCCCACCTGTCGTATTATTCGTTAAGTAGAATGTTGCTCCACGTTGAACACCAACAGTATCCTTGCCATTGTTATTCCAGTCTCCTGTAATCGGCTCATCGCCCGTTGTCTGGCCGTATAAGAATGTATATTTTGACGTACTTGATCCATACGAGCTAAATTCATTCGTCAAGTACCATCTTCCACCTTCTTTTGGACGATAAACGCCAACCGTATCTTTGCCATCTCCATTCCAGTCACCTATAACTGGAATGTCTGTAGTGCCTCTTCCGAAAGTAAATGTACGTTTAGAGGTGCTGGCACCGTATGATGTGAAGTTGTCGGTTAAGTAGAACCTGCTTTCCCCTGGCCTGTAAACACCTACCGTGTCAATGCCGTCACCGTTCCAGTCTCCGCAAACAGGTATATCGCCTAAGCCACCGTTCCCAAATGAAAATTGTTTTTTGGACGAATCGCTAGCACCAAAAGATGTAAATTGATTGCTTATGTAAAAGTTGCTGTTACTCCTTCGGTAAACTCCAGGGGTATCGATTCCATCACCGTTCCAATCACAGAACACCGGAATGTCACTAGAATCTCCAAATCCGAAGCTTTTATACGTGCCTCCGCTATGTCCAGCAGAAAGATAATATGTGTTCCCGCGCTTTACTGCAGCGTGGTCGGCACCTGCGGGAGTAGCTGTCGAAGTAGTGCTACTGGACGGCTCGCCCGCATTAGTAGGCACACTCTTCCATTTACCTCCACAATTTGTACAAGTGACATAGATGTGTACTGTCCAAAGCTCACCGTAGCTGTTTTGGTAGCCTGCAGTTCCGACAAAATTGAATCTATAGTTAGAAGAATCGTCAATGTTGGCATGATGGCCTGAGCTATTTAAGTAAGCTTGGAACACTGATGCTGAAGAAGCTGAGAGACCTCCTGAGCCTACATAAGATTTTCCAACGTTTTCTGCCATTGCTGTCCAGTTAGAACCGTCAGAACAGGCATAAGAAACACCCGGTCCGTAATTAGAGTGATGGAGATTGCGTTGATCACCCATTTTCTTTGCATGCACACGTGCGAAATCTGTTATACAGCCTGAGCGGTATAGGGCACCTTTACCGTGCGATGCTCTGTGGTTATTGATTCTATTGTATTGGTCTACCTCAACCGAATTACTAAGTCCGGAGCTTGATGCCTGTGAAAAAACTAGTGTTAATGCGCCGATGTTTGCGAAGACTAGAGCAAAGATAACCAAAGTAGATCTCTTATACTTAGATGCGAAATTAATCTTTTTGTTCTTATTCGATGATTTTGTTGAGCGCGCTGAGCGACTTTTTGCTGTTGTCTTTCTTTTTGCCATTTTAGTTTTCCTCCCCTATATCCAAATCTGTATTGTTTTCTACGCTGTCAGGTGCAGCTTGAGTTTCTGATGGCTGATCGTCGACAAACTCATCATTAATTTTATTGGCTGCTCCTTCCTCTGGGGTTTGCGATGTTTCTGATGAATCTATTAGACCTGGTGCTGAATCATTCGAACGATCGAATAAAACGTACCCACTAACGAACAGCATTACCGTAAGGATGGCAATGACTAACTTTTCTAGTTTTGACATGGGATTGTCCCTGTTTAATTAATTATATTAATGAGTATAACACTTATGTTTTTATTGCACAGTAAGTAGCTCTGTTCTTTGCCCCTGCTAGGTTTGCATTATTTATAGAATATTCTAAGCTGGGTAACCGTTAGTAGCATGGTTTAGTGGTGTCGCATATAATTTATGTATGAACCATGGCACAGAGTTAGTTGGAATCGTAAATGTCACGCCGGACAGCTTTAGCGATGGCGGCAACTACCTAGAAGAGAATGCTGCTGTTGCGCATACAAATGAACTATTTAATCAGGGCTGTAGCATGGTCGATATAGGTGGCGAGTCAACGCGCCCAGACGCTACTCCGATATCCCATGAGAAAGAATGGTCGCGTATTGCCGGAGTACTAGGCCAAACAATTCCTGTATACGGTGAAAGTATTTCTGTTGATTCCTATCACCCCACTGTTATTCGTAGAGCATTCCAATTTGGTAATTTTGTCGTCAATGACGTGACGGGGTTTAATAACCCAGAGATGCAAGACGTTGTGGCGGAACTAGGACTACCTTGTATTGTCAGTCACCTTCCTGCATCTGCAGGACAAGACATCCAATTAGCACACAAAACAAAAGAAGTAGATAGTGTTGATCAAGTTGTTGATGAGCTAGAGATACGAGTATGCGAGCTTATTACTCGCGGCGTACACAAAAGTAAAATAACAGTTGATCCTGGCATAGGATTCTCAAAAACAATGAAAGCAAACTGGAAGTTGCTAGGAATTGCAGAGCACACAGATTGGCCAGTCATGATTGGGGCATCAAACAAATCGTTTTTGCGCACCGACCCAGGTACCGGACTTATTTATCCTGGCTACGAAAAACCTGACGCTTCGGCTGAGGCAATAATTATTGAACTGGATCAGATATGGATGAACGGTCGTAATAGATATGCTGCAAATCTTGCTATGTCTGAGCACATAAAACCAAAATACCTACGCGTTCACGACCCAATCATTTATAAAGACCTTGTCCACTAATCTACGTAGATTATTATTCTCCTTGAGAAGTAAGTGATTTACGTAGTGAGTATCTGTCTCTTTTGTTATTTACGGGCACATTATCATAATCTGATGCGTTCACGTTCATTCTATATTGAATTGTAAACCTGGGTTCAATGTCACCAATATTTGATACACAATGTGTTGGATTAATATTCACACCTTCTTCGTGTTCATACAGCCCAGTGGAACGGAAAAAAACAACGTCCAGTGGTTTAACGTGCATGCCTGCATCAGTCGCATCATCCAGCGAAACCTCCTTAGCATTCTTGGGTGTTCTTGTGCTGAACCTGATATTAGCTGAACCCGTTAAACTGGCAGATATAACTATAAGATCATCTTTAGGGTGGTCTCTATGCCAACCTAACCCTAGTTCAGTGTCTGGAGGATATATTTGCACGGCCGCTTCGTCAATTGAATAGCGTTTCATGATTGGGAATTTTTCAAACAGGCTCCCTACAGCAAATCCACCAAGTCTTAGTCCAAGCTCTTCAGTTCTGGGAAAATCATTTTCTTTTGTTAAATCAATAATCATTCTATTAAATACTTGCTGAACCTTACTGTTGGTCTCCCTGATTGGCTCTATATCGCCTAATCTGTGAATCTCTGTGCAGACCTGCTCTGCAAGCTCATCGTCAATCAACTTAGGTTCCAACCACACCCCAGGCCCATCAGGACCAAGCGATTCCTCGATGCCTTTCAGCTTTTCAGCGTGAGTATCTAGAAATTTCATAGTTCGTAATTTTTTCCCTTACTAGTCTCTTCCTTGATAATATCCACAAGTGGCCTATCGTTTAGCTTTAGTTCAAATCCTTCATCGCAAATTATTATTTCGTCAATGCACTGGTGAGCTGGGTTATCATCTGGTAAGTTAAACTCTATTCCGCGTTTTCCTAAAACGTAAGTTGCCCCAGCAAACTCATCATAGGTAAACTCCATGTGTTCAAAGCCAATCAAGCCTACCCCAGCTTTTTCTGGTCGAGGTTCCATGACTTCTATGATATTTACTTCGCCAAAACTGCCCACCATAATAGATGCGGCAAGTTCTACCGTGCCGAGTGTTCGTCCATGCATGTCTTTGCCCATAATCGACACATCAGTAAATGGCCGAAGTAGTTCTATTTGCTCATCAAAATCTGCTCTGTCGCTACACTTAACCGCGATATGGTCCGGCATGCCAAACCATTCTTCTGGCAAACGATAGTGTTCTACGAAAGCAGCAAGCCGCTGTCCATACAAATCTGCCCCCGCCTCAATTTCTTTATAGGTCATACTACTTCTCCCATTAACATATGTAATGATGACTTTAAACCATCTTCAACTTTTTCTAGTGCTTCTTCATAGTTAAACCAATGAGCCTCAATGTGTTCATCACTTAAAACAATTTCACTTGGTAAAACGGCGGTAACTCTAAAAAATAATAGCATTAGACTTACGTTGCCTTCAATATCTTCAGGAAGTCGATGCGCATGGAGCATTTCATGCATTTGAAATGACTCTATGTTAGGCAGCTCCTCGTGCAATTCACGATCAAGAGCTTGTTCAATCGTTTCTTCGCCATCAATCCTGCCACCTGGAAATTCCCAACGATTACCTCTGCCGTTTTCTGCATTCGTGTGCAAAAGCAACACTTGTTTATTGCTTATAATGACGCCTTTTATACCTACATAAAATTTTTTCACAGTTCGCCCCAGTTTCTTCCGATGCTTGTGTCTACGGTGAGTTTTACGGGCAGTTTATAAACTGCTTCCATAGTTTCTTTTAGCATTTTGGCTACTTCTTCTGCATGCTCATCAGGGCATTCTACAAGGATTGAATCATGAATTTGCAGCAATTGTTTTGCGTCATACTGTTCAAGCTTTTCATTTACAGTCACCATCGCCATTTTCATAAGATCAGCTTCTGTCCCTTGGATTGGCATGTTGATTGCTGCGCGTTCGGCGCCTTGGCGAACCATGAAATTGCTGGAATGAATATCGGGCATTGGACGACGTCGACCGAACAATGTTTCTACGTAACCATCCTTGCGAGCGCTTTCCTTCAGATGGTTCATATAGTCAAGGATTGGTTTTCTGATTTCAAAATACTTATCAATAAACGTTTTTGCTGCGTCATAGGTCATGCCGGTTGCCTGCACCAAACCATGCGGACTCATGCCGTACAAAACACCAAAGTTAATTACTTTTGCATCGCGTCGCATTGTTTTGGTAACATCTTCTGGTTTTCTACCGTACACTTGAGCTGCAGTTGCGTTATGGATATCTGCACCGTCGTTAAACATTTTTATAAGTTCTGTGTCGTTAGCTAAATGCGCAGCAAGGCGCAGTTCGAACTGGGAATAGTCAGCGCTTACCAACATATGCTGAGGACGCGCAATAAATGCAGTCCGAATCCGCTTACCAAGCTCTGTTCGGACTGGAATATTTTGTAAGTTCGGATCATTTGAACTTAGTCGACCAGTTTGGGCCACTGTTAAGGCAAATGTTGTGTGTAGGCGTGAGTCTTCATCTACTTGCTTTGGCAACGTGTCCACGTAAGTACTCTTAAGCTTGGTTACTTCACGGAATTTGGTAATTAAATCAATGATAGGATGCTGAGAGCGCAGCTTATCTAGTTCTTTGGCTGCGGTAGAGTACGCCGTCTTTCCTTTTTTAATTCCAGCAGTCGGCAAACCTAGTTCCTCGAACAAAATCTCCGACAACTGATTCGGAGATGCGATGTTAAATTCACGGTTGGCGTGGCCATAAATTTCTTGTTCAAGATCACTAACTTGATCAGTTAATTCAACATTAAACACTTCCAAATAACCTGTATCGAGCTTTATCCCTTCGTGCTCCATTTCTGCTAATACTGAAATAACCGGCCATTCAATCTCTGCAGCCAATTTTGCAACTTTTGGCATGTCTTTAAGCTCTTCTTCCTGGCCTAGGTGCAACGCTTTTATTATGGCAATGATTTCTGTAGCTCGATGAATTAAGTCATCGTCTGACAGCTCTTCCAATGGCGATCCATCGTACCCAATATCTGCACTCGCAAGCTCGCTTAAATCTTGTTCGCGGCGTAAACAATTAATCAAGAAAGAACCGATTAATACGTCGTGAGCAACCTTCGGCAGTGCCACGCCAAGCTCTATGAAAATCTCTAAAACTGCTTTTACATCATAGCCAATGACACTTTTTATACTTCCCAAAAAACTAACGAGTTCTTTTTTGCTGAGTTTTTTAAAATTCAGTGCGTAAGTTGTTTTTCCACCATCAGAAACAAACAACCAGCTTGGCTTTCTCCCATGCTTACCCGCGCTACGGCCATAGACGTAAACATTTCCTTTTAAATCTTTAATTTGATTCAGATCTTTGTTCGCTTCAATCACAATTGTTTTGGCTTTGGGATCATGAACAAATTCTGTTGCGTCGTTGTGGTGCGCCTCTACTTGCATGACTTCCGGAAGCTGCCGAACCAAGCTCTTAAACTCTAGTTTCTGTAACAAATCACGAAGCTTTACAGGATTACACTTACTACCGTCAACTTCTTTGAGATTTAGGGTTATTGGCGCATCAATCCAGATTGATGCTAACTTTTTACTCAAGCTCACCATGTCTTTGCTCGCTTCTAATTTCTTGGCTACACTGTCTTTTATTAATGCTAGGTTTTCATAAATTCCGTCGATTGTTTCGTACTCATTGAGTAAACCTGTTGCTGTCTTCTTTCCAATTCCGGCTGCACCAGGAATATTATCTGAACTGTCTCCCATTAAGGCTTTTAGTTCAAGGAATTGATCAACTCTTACTTCATACTTTGCCTGGAAACTTTCCGGGCTAAACAATTCGATGTTGCTCAGGCCTTTTTTGAGCGCAAAAACCTTGGTGTGCTCATTTACAACTTGCAACATATCCATGTCAGATGTGACCAACAATGTTTCTATACCCTCTTTACCTGCCTGATGGGCTAATGTTCCCATAATGTCATCAGCTTCATAATCATCTAATTCATAAAGTGGCCAGCCAAATGCATCAAGCACTTCATGTAGTATTGGAATTTGTTCATAAAAATCTGGTGGCGGCGGCTTACGTCCAGCTTTGTATTCAGGATACAGTTCAAGCCGTTTTCGGATATTGGTTTTAGGTTTATCCCACGCAACACAAACGTAATCTGGTTTTAGTTTTCGGATTACCTCAAGTGCCATTGTCGCAAATCCAAACACACCGCCTGTAGGTTTACCTTCGCGTGTAGAAAGATTAGGCATAGCGTAATATCCACGGTAAAACACACTCTTTCCGTCAATAATTACAAACTTCTTAGGTTGCTTTGCCTCTCCCATATGCATTTATTATACACCCCTGTAGTGAAGTCCGTTAAGACTCAGGTGTAGGCTCTTGATCATTAAGCTCAAGTTGTAACAGACTTGCTAGTTCGTGTACATGCTTTGAGTGTCTTAAAACACTTAGTGCGTTAAATTCAATTTGTCTGATGCGCTCTCTGGTGAGTCCATATTCTGTTCCCAATGCAAGTAAAGAGACAGTGTCTACGGAAAAGTGTCTACGCAGGACTATGTCTGCAGACCGGTGATCCAGTGATTTGCGGATTATATTTTTGACACGTTCATGGTTTATCTTTTCATCGATTTCATCGTATTGATTTTCGATTTTTATATCTGGTATAAGAAAACCTCTCTCTGTTGTAGTACCAGATTGATCATTGTCGTTTAGCCCGTCATTAAGACTTAGTATATTAACAAAATTTTTAACAAGCTGTTCGCACTTTTCTATATCATCTACAGAAATATTCGTAAGCTCGGATATTTGTTCACGAGTAGCAAATTGACCACCTTCCTGAAGTAGCATCGACTTTGCCTTTTTGATTGCAGCTATCTGATCATGGCGCTGGCTTGGAATCTTAATAGATTCACTGTAGCTCATTTTTCCGCGTGAAATTGCTTGCTTAATCCACCATGTACCATAGGTAGAAAATTTAAATCCTTGGTACGGATCAAATTTTTTAACTGCCGTTATTAAACCTTCGTTACCAAATTGAATCGCATCCAGAAGCTCAATATCCCCTTGTCTTGTGTACCTCTTGGCAATAGACACAACCAGACGAAGATTAGACTGAACCATATCTTTTTCAGCAAGCTTACCACTGTTAATAGTTGTCTTAAGCTTCAATACATCCTTGTCTGTAAACCCTTGACTTGCTTCATCAATGGCTTCTAGTCTGCTTGCAGCCTCAAGACCCTCCTGAATACTTACGCCAAGTTCAAATTCCTGCGCTCTATCAAGCAATTCATAACGAGCCGCTTCATTTAGATACATGCTTACATAATCAACGTTATAAGTAGGTTCTTTTTCCATTTAATACAGTATTTCACAGATGAAGGCGCGTTAAAATTGCTTACTCTTATTTTTTTACTGCAGATTTTTCTTGTGATGCTAGTAATTTTGCGGCCTTGTTCGTAACCCTCTTAGTGCCGCTCCACATTAAACGGATTTTACGAGGTTTAACTTTTTTATCAAATACTATCAGCGACTTCTTCTCAATTACTTTAGCCGTCCAATTATACATTTCTATGGCAGTCTTTAGCGCACTCCTTAGGCGACTAGGTATAAATTCCATGCCATAGTCGGCTTCTTCCTGCCACTTGTAGTACCGCTTCAGCTGAAACTGCATAAACCGATTAAAATCTGCCTGTTGAGCCAAAACTGTTTCACGGTTTAAGTCTTTCAAGTTGTAATTTCTTAGGTCGTTACGTGGAAAATATATCCGACCAAGCTGGTTGTCTTCATCTATATCACGGATAAAATTAATCCACTGCATGGCGCGTCCTTGGGCTTTGGCAGATTCAAAAGACTCCTCCGGAAGTCCCATGATTTTAGCCATCATCAGACCAATTACCTCAGCTGATCCATACACATATTTTAATACCTCGTCAATATTGGCATACCCTTGGTTATCTATGTCTTGTTTCATGGCGTCAAAAAACGCCTGAACCCACTCCGGGTCAAATTTATACTTATGCGTTAGACGAACGATGTGTTTTATTACTAGCTCATCAAGTTCATCCCAACTGTGAGCAATTTGTTCAAAAGCTGGGTCGGCGATTGCTTTCTGCCAAGCTTTTTCTAGATTGAGTAGTTTTTTTGGTTGAGCTGGTTGCTCATCTACATAATCATCAGCTGTTCGAACAAAACTATACAGTGCAAAAATATCGTCCCTATATTTTTTAGGAAACAAACGACTACTCCAATAATAAGTAGTACTACCTTTCTTGAAAATCTGCTTCTCGATTTTACCAGTAGTACGTGCCATTAACTTGTCCTTTTTAGTAAATACTGAGCCAAACCAGTCAAAAAAGCCACGCCATCATTTGACCAAAGTTTTTTGTGGGGCTCAAGCGCTGATATTGCTTGTGCAGCGTGCTGTTTCGCCTGTTGTCGTGAATATTCTAGCGCTCCTGACTCTTCGATAATTCTTTTGCACTGTTCGAATTCTACAGGGGAAATATTTTGATTTCCAAGAACCTGGATTAAAAAGTTTTTATCAGCTTTACTGGCATGCTCAAGTGCGTACACGGTAAGAAGAGTCCTCTTTCCTTCGCGAATATCGTCCATCGGACTTTTGCCACTCTCTTGTTCAGTTCCAAATATTCCAAGAATATCGTCTGTAATTTGAAAAGCTTTACCAGCATGCATCGCATAATCGGTGATTGCGTCGGTCGCATGACAATCCGCGTTGGCAAGCACCATGCCAACATGTAACGGATTAAGAAATGTATAGTGCGCGGTTTTCCATTCTAGTACGCGGTTGACTGCTGCTTCATCCACATCGGCCACGAGTTCATTAACAATGTCATTGGTCTGCCCGTGCGCAGTTATTAACATTGTCTGGTTCATGATACTGAGTAGTTTGATCCGAATTTCTTCGCTACAGTCTAAATTAGCTAGGATAACTTCTGCCGCGTGTGCACCACCAAGCGCAGAATTAAGAGCTACAGCAATCCCAAAGTGTTCAGCGTCACCAGCCATGTGTTGTTCTTCGTGGTAGCGTTCTAATAATTTATGCGCAGCTGGACCACCGCGGCGAACAGCAGACCTGTCTTGAATGTCATCAATAATAAGTATGTAAGCTTGCATCATTTCAAGCGCTCTTGCAGCTTTAAGTGCAAGTTCCATATTTTGGCCGCCAGACATCTCATATCCAAGCATCACAAGTGCTCCACGAATACGCTTGCCACCCCGCGATAAAATTTCAAAGTAGGCATCAGATGCAACGCGTGAATACTTCCCGTATTGTTGTAGCGTTGTTTTTGCAACATTTTTTGAATAGTCCGCTATGTCTGCGTCTATTGCCTCTTTGTATTCACCTAGCTTTGTATTAAAAACAAGCATTTGCAGGTCCTGTGTCATCTGAGTCATTGTTTATCAAGTATACAGTACTACTTTTAGTTTATTTCCCTTATTAGCTCACGCAAAGACTCTTTGTATTTATTTAATGATGAGTGATTATTCATAATAAATTTATCAGCTTTTTCTTTTACTGCTATAAGGTGTAGACCTCCACCTTGTTTACTTGGAGTCATCTCAGCATCCTGCTGTTTCATGAATTCACTAAAAGAAATCGTGTCAGTGTGTTGATCCCGCGCTCTACCGGCAATTCTGGAATATCTAATCTTAGGGTCAGCATCAACCCACACCACAACGCCGCCGTACTCGTGAATTTTATCAACCTCGCCAGGTGCGCGGACGCTCGTTATGCATAGATTGCTTTCTTTTTCTCGGTGCTCACTTATCACTTTACTTACTAGTGCGCCATCACCATCTTTATCACGAATTAACTTACTGTGATTGCTTAAATTCTCTCGCGTATGCGGTTTGTCTAGTTTGGTTAATTCGCTGCGCAAAAAATCGCTCAGGCTAACTGTTTTAAACCCAAACTCTTGCTCTAGAACATCTCCCAGAGTATCTTTACCAGAACCATTGGTCCCCGCAACTCCAACAATCTTCATCTGTTAATCATATCATGACGACTTAAATTCAGGCTCTGAAAAACAGAAAGAAATAAACTGAAAGCTAGCAAGTTAAGTCGCAACTCTGCCCCGATCGAGCATAATTCAAAGCTGGAGACACCTTGGCGACGCTGCAGCGCGGTGTCTTTAGCTTATTTCTGCTCCGATTTTTCAACTGCCTGACGGCTTTTGGCTTCCGTTTTGCTGGACCAAAATGGAAGAAAGATTATTTACTTAATATAGTCGTGGAGTTTTTTGCTATCACGGTGCTTGCGTAACTTTGTAAGTGCCTTTGCTTCAATTTGGCGAATGCGCTCACGGGTTACACTAAATTCCTGCCCTACTTCTTCAAGTGTGTGGCTTTTACCGTCTTCCAGTCCAAAGCGTAGTTTTAGAATTTTTTGTTCACGTTCAGTTAGGCTTCCTAGCATTTCTTTGACATGTTCTTTTAATAGCTGACCAGTTGCAGATTCTTCTGGAGTTACGGTGTCTTCGTCTTCGATAAAATCACCAAGTACCGAGTCTTCTTCGTCGTCACGCACACTTGCATCAAGACTAGAAATATCTTGCTTGATTTTCATAATATGCACAACTTTTTCAACTTCGATTTCCATCTCTTTAGCGATCTCTTCGTTAGTTGGTTCGCGGTTCATTTCTTGAGTAAGTCGACGCTGCGTACGGAGCAATTTGTTGATTGTCTCTACCATGTGCACAGGAATACGAATGGTCCGGGCTTGGTCGGCAATCGCTCTGGTAATCGCCTGTCGAATCCACCATGTTGCGTAGGTAGAGAATTTAAATCCTTTGTCAGGATCAAATTTTTCAACTGCGCGTAGTAACCCAGTATTCCCTTCTTGGATCAAATCTAGCAAATCAAGTCCACGCCCAACGTACCGTTTTGCGATAGACACAACTAGACGCATGTTGGCTTCTGCCATTTCATCTTTTGCTTTTCTATCACCGGCTACAACACGTTGTGCAAGCGCCAATTCCTCTGGTGCCGTAAGTAGTGGAATCTTGCCGATTTCACGCAGGTATAATCTTACTGAATCATCAGAAATATCATCCAAATAAGCTTTTTTAGCTGACTTTTCATCAACATCATCTTCGTCGTCATCGCCTTCCCAGCCGTCTTTGATATCTTTTTCTTTGCCACTCGTTATGTCTATATTTTGCTCTGAAAGAAGTGTATATAGCTCGTCTAATATCTCAACGTTTGACGGGGTGTCAGGAATAACATTAAAGATATCCTTTTGATCAATTGCTCCGTCTTTTTTTGCTTTTTTAAATAAATCGTCTTTGATTTGCTGCAAAGTAACTTCGGTCTGTTCAACCTTAACTTTACTCGTTGATTTCTTCGCTTTTGCCACTCGTAACTCCTCTATTGATTGATTCGCATTTGGTCAAGTCGCCGAGCTTCCTCTAGCAACTCTTTCGTTCGTTCTTCGTTTGCATCTCCCAATTCCTTGGTGATTACAATTTTTTTAGTTTTCACATACTGTGATGTCAAACGAAGTTTCAGGCGAGCGACTTCATTTCGAAGTTCAAGAAGCTCTAGTCCCTGGTATAGCTCTTCGTATTGCAATCCTAAGATTTTAACATAATCTGTGAGTTCCTTCAATCCTTTAGCCTCTTTAGGATCACCCTTAAACTCTTTATTTTCCTTCAGAAATGCATGAAGCTGTTTGGCGCTATCAGTTGCAAGTATGTCTGCAGTGAACTCGTCAATAACATAACGCAGTGCTGGCTGCAACAATATAAGTGCCAGCAAATGATCCTGTATTTTTAGTAATTCTATCTGTTCTTTAACTATCTGTTGGTCTTTTGGTTGATTAGATTTTTTAAGTCTTACTGGCTTTTCTGGATTCTCTTCAAACTTAGTCCTGAGCGCCTCTGCGCTCACTTTAATTTCTTCTGCCAAGACCTGAATGTAATGATCCTGTTCTACCGGATCTTTGAGCCCCCTGATGGTAGTCATGAGCGAATCTGTAAACCGTCGCTTACCCTCTGCGTTGTTCACATCAAACTGAGCCTTTTTGCGTTCTATCAGCCAGTCAAGTGCATACTCATTTTGTTCAATCGTTTTTTCCCACAATTTTGGGTCTTTTTTAATTAGTTCATCTGGGTCTTTGCCGGATGGGACGGTAATAATACTTAGGTTTACTTTAGCCTCGCTTGCCAGTGGAATAGTTCGCTCTGCAGCGCGTAATCCGGCATCGTCTTGGTCAAAAGCTATGCGTACATCGTCTGTAAAACGACCGATGGTTTTCAGATGCATTGGTGTCATTGCAGTTCCCGCTGTGGCCACAACTTCTGCAATACCAGCCTGGTGACTAGCTATAACGTCTAGGTTTCCCTCTACCATCACCACTCGCTTCTTTTTTCGAATCGCTTCCTTTGCAAGGTGTAAGCCGTAGACATGGCGTCCCTTATCATAAAGCAAAGTCTGGGGCGTGTTTAGGTATTTTGGGGCATTTGGTGCATCTTCTAAAAGTCTAGCCGTAAAGCCAATAACTTTACCAACAGAATCCATGAGAGGGATCATAATCCTTCCCCGAAACATATCACTTGGTGTTTTAAATCGCGTGCTCACAAGTCCACTTTTTGCTATCTCTTCATCTGTAAAATTCTTTTTGTGCAAATAATCTGCTAGTGCTCGTCCGTTATTTGGCGCGTAGCCAATCTTGAACTGCAAAACTACCTCTTTGGTAAATTTTCGTTGCTTAAAAATATAATCTATTGCCGCTTCGTGCTTAGAAAACTGTACTTGATAAAACTTAGTCGCGACTTCATTTGCTTCAAGTAGTCGATCTTTTAGTTTGCTGGTGTCTTTATAGGTATTACTTCTGTACTGCGCCATATCAATCCCGGCTTTGCGGGCAAGAAGTTCCAGCGCACCTTTAAAATCAAGTCCTTCCATTTCCATGACAAAGCTGAACATGTTCCCACCTTTATTAGAGCTAAAATCGTGCCAAATCTGTTTTTCTGGGCTCACCATAAAACTAGCAGTCTTTTCTGCACTAAACGGACTCAGGCCTTTAAAGTTTCGGCCAGAACGTTTTAGTTGCACGTACTCACCAAGGACGTCTTCTATCGCCAAGCGATCTTTAATGTCATCCACAGCACTGTTATTCATCAGAACTTCGCGCCGCAGTACTAGCTACAAAGCAAAGCTTTGCATCTTGCACTTCTTTTTGTGCATTGCTGCGTCAAAATGCTGCGCTACTCCCTTCACTGTATTTAAATACACCTCGGTGCGTTGCTCGCAGTTTCCTTGCACTGCTTCAAAACGCGAAGGCTCTAAGGTATATTGTACGCTACTCTGTTAGTCTTGTGCTGCTTGTGGTTAAATAGAGGTTATGCAGCCAAATCAACCTAACCCTGACTACTCATTCTTGAACAACGCCCCTACCCAAGCTGGACCAAGCAAGAGAAAGCGAATCATGATTGTTGCTGGTGGAGCTGCAGTGCTGCTTATCATTATATTTATTGGAATTTTCGTTTTATTCGGTGGTGGCGACTCCTCAAGTACTTCTCTCAACATTGCCCAGAAGCACACCGAACTCATACGAGTGTCTGAACTAGGGCAAAAAACAGCCCGCGGTCAAGCTGCTAAAAATATTGCCACAACCACAAACCTCACCCTTCTATCTTCGCAGGCACAAATAAACGCAATCGCAAGTAAAGATCAAAAAGTTGCCACAAAATTACTAAAAGCTGGCCAAGATGCAAAAACAGATACTACTCTTACTGAAGCAGAGCAGCGCAGCCAGTTTGACGAAGTATTTATTGACCTACTGGTTGGTGAAATCAAAGAATACCAGATTGAATTAAAAAAGGCTTATGAATCATCAAACTCTAAAAAGAATAAAGAAACTTACAGCACCCTCTACGATAATCTTAATAAAATTGTAAGCGCCACAGAACTCAGCCAATAATCTATTCTTAGAATCTGCCCGCGCTTATGAGTCTTTTCAGGAACACGATTTCTTCATTGCCTCTTACTTAGTCAACACAAGAAAGAAGATTAATCAGCCTATTTCTGGAATATCCCCACCGGTTTTTGCCACCAAATCATAGCTATGTCGAATCAATCCCTGAACTTCCTCCCATGGCAATTGTCCTGTAAGAATAATGGTGTTCCAGTGTTTTTTATTCAGATGATAGCCTTCCATGACTGTCTCGTACTTTTCACGCAATATCAAAGAAAGCTGCGGGTCACATTTAAGACTAATACTCACCGGATCCTTGCCTTCAGCAATGAGCGCAAACATTTTGCCATCAGATTTATATACAGCGACTTCCTCGCCAAACGGATAATCCAACTCCGCATTTGGCATGGATAATACATACTGCTCTACTTCTTTATGCTTCATACTAATCAACTTTTTTCATAAATTCTATGTAGTGTTCTAACTCGGCTATCGAAGCTTGAATATCATCATAGGCGCGGTGTGGATTGGCTTTTTCAAACACTTCCCCATATTTGCCCTGCACCAACAACTTAAAGCTACTTACGTCTAGCATTCGGTAATGCAACTTTAAATCGAGTGACGGCCACCATTTTTTAATAAAACCACGATCAGAATGAATTGAGTTCCCTGCCAATATCGCTGGCTCATTGCCAAAATGCCTTTTTAGCAGTACGATCAGCTCGTCTTCTACCACACCAAGCGGCAGTGCATCGTCTAGTCCATCAAGAAACGTATCACGATTATGCGGATAATCTGCCCACCAAGTATTAGCCTGGAATCGCTTAACTACAGTTTGGCGATTTCCGCCGCGTACCATTGCCTCGTAACTCTCTAGTGTCTTAAAATTAAAGTCTGTTACTTCTACGGCAACTTCTAAAATCACATCCTTTTCTGGATCCAATCCCGTCATCTCTAAATCTACCCAAAATAATTTCTCTGGTATCTTCTCAAGTTTTGCCACGTGTTTTGCCTCCTGAAACTTTCGGGTTTAGTTTAACAAACTTATTAGTCCACCGCGATACTAGCCCCTGGTTATTGCCAAATATTTTTTGTGCTCCAATTACCGCAATAATCACCGCACCTATACTATCAACAACCAGGTCCCACATGGTATCTTGTAGACTACCTTTCTGTAAATCCCCACCTGCAAGCCCATCTACGGCAAATTCAAATATCTCCCATAATGCGCCCATCGCTACGGCAAAACTCACAATAGCAAGACCAACGAATAATTTTGAAGCTTGCAGTCGGTTGTCTTTAACCATGATGTACAAAATTAAAAAAGCAACGAACCCTAAGATAAATCCTGAGCTTGTGTGCAGTGCGGCATCCCACCACCAAAAACGCTCGTAAGCCTCACCTACTTTGCCCAAAAATACACTCGCAAACATAAAAACTACAAGTACAAACTCATACTCTATTGGTAGTTTTATATTTGCCTGAGATCTAATAATTCTAGGAATAAACATCAGTAATAATGCCAACATGCTATATAGAACTGCACCGTATTCCTGAAAATAAAGCGCAAAACCAATTGCTATAAACACGGAAATTTTTAGAATTTTTAAGATAAAATACTGTACTTTATCGTCTAGCGTGACAACCGCAGGATTTGAATTGTTTCCCATGATTTAATCAGTATAGATGATTTTAACTATAGATGTTGTCAATCTATTCTAGATTTTTTAAGGTTTCTTGCCAGCGAGCACGAGTTTCTATTGCGGCTTTAAGGTCTGGCGTGGCTTTTTGAGTCAGCTCGCGGTAACCCGTGCTACTCCCAACGGCTTGGTAGCTAAGTGTGATATCAACCTTTTTCAGTTCTAGATCTTTGGCAAGTTCAAGACAATTATCTCCTCGCACTTCGCAGGTTCTACCTAAATCAAGCCAGGCTTGTACATTTTTATCGTAGTTTATCGTCATCTCGGCATCTATACTCAGTCCTCTGTTTGTCTCCGAATCAAGTTGGTCAAAAATAAAATTACCGGTTGAATAGACTACTAACTTTCCTTTGTAAGATTCGGTATTTTGTACCCAGTGAGCACTGTTTTCTATCACAAATTCTGGATCGTGATCGTCTATTAAATCATGGGCAATTGCGATTTGCTTAGGGTCGGCATTTGGACGATATTCTACCCCAACCTGAGAAAACGCAAACACAGGCATAATTTCTGCATACTTGTCCATTTCTGCTAGCTCTCCTGGAGCTGGATCTTTTTCAAAATAGTGCCATGCGCAAAACGCAATTGGAAGCGTTCCGTCTTCTTCGGTTCCGTCCTTTTTTTGCAAGCGAACTTTCATGGCAATGACTTCACAGATTTCATCTGTTTCGCGTGGGTCCCAGTGACCGACAGTTTGGATTCCTGCTGATTCTAAGAATCGCACCGTATCTGTGTAGCCTTCATCGCCCTGGTCACGAGTATGATTGTTTGCAACATTTGCCACAGTAAAATGTTTTGCGAGTTCAGGCGCGAACTCATCCGGACAATTGAAGACAGTGTTTTGGACCTGTGTTTGATATGGAATATCATTCTGGGTCATTGGGCATTCAAAATCGACCATCCAGCCATCATATTGATCTGGATTAAAAGTATCAAGCTTGCTAAATGGCTGTGCATAATCAACACTTCCATCTGCACGACGTGCTTCGTTTTCAACTGCTCGCGCCGGCACAATTGTTCCACTAAACAAATACCTGCCTTTTACAGATACGATGTCTGATTCAGCAGTGGTATTCTGTTGGTTGTTTGCATGCGTTTGTTCTGGCTCAGTTGTGCCGCGATTTTGCCACGAAAACAGGCCAATACCAATCGCAACAATTAACACTCCAATTATTGCTGCTTTGAGCCGCTCAGGATGCGAACTATCACCATGTGCATATTTTTTCGCCCTCATATCTATGTAGTATAGTAGCAGATATGAGACGAAGAGTTTTAATTTTATTAGGGGTGATAGCATTGGCAACTGCAATTTTTATTGCCTATATTTTATTAAAACCGCACAAAGTAACTAGCCCGTCATTACAAACACAAACATTAGAAGAAGTGACGCAACCCTCTATACCAGAAAAACCAGCCCTGGTTGATGTTCAGCCGATCATTGATACCTGGGCAGCAAAACAAACCGGAGATTATTCAGTTGTGGTCTACGACTTAGAAAACGATCAAACAATTGGTGCTGTAAATCAGGATCAAATATATTTTGCAGCCAGCATTTATAAATTATACGTAGCATACGAAGGCTACTTGGCTGCACAGCGCGGAGACTACGATTTGCAAGAAATATATCTGAACGGCCAAAGTCGTGGGGAATGTTTATTTAAAATGATCCACGAATCAGATAGCCCCTGTGCTGAAAAACTCTGGGTTGAGCTTGGAAAATCTGAGCTGACTGCAAAACTAGAAACTTACGGCATCAAGAACACCTCAATGACCGCAATTAACACCACGGCTCAAGATGCTGCGCTGCAGCTTATTCGTCTCTGGAATAACGACGAATTAAATGAAGCAAATAAGGCTACAATGCTCAAATCTATGGCAACGCAAATTTACCGCGACTCACTTGCCAAAGGCTTTAGCAGTGTTACATTTTATGACAAAGTTGGCTTTAATGGTTTCGAAGAATATCATGATGTTGGTATATTAGAGCTTCCAAATGGACGACATTACGTCGTGAGCGTATTAACAAGCGAAGTCGGCACGGCTGCAATGACTGAACTCGGTACAAAATTATTAGCAGCGCTGACAGATGAATCAACGACTGAATAAAAAAACTTTAACTCTCGGGGCGATTGTAATCGTTATTTTGGTTGTTACTTTTTTTGTACTCACTTCTAGAAAGAAAAGTATTAAGCCAAGTCCAGTGAACACACAACAAGCAACCTTAGACAAGCCAGAAGAGGTAGTTGAACAAGAACCAAATACAGCCCAAATACCCTCTTATGACCTGACTACACCAAGCAGTATTACTTTCATTGCCAACAAGACACGCCCCTTGCCTGCAAGCTACGAACCCACAGATCTGATAACTCCAGATGTAAAATTGCGTCTTGGTGCTGGTGCAGAACAAATGCAGTTTAGGAACGTTGCACATGCAGATATAAAGGAGATGTTTACAGCTGCAAAGAATGACGGGGTAACATTAGTATTTGGAAGTGGTTACCGATCATACTCGTTGCAGAAACAATTTTATGACGGATATGTAGCACGTGACGGCGTTGCAGCTGCAGACAGTTACAGTGCTAGGCCTGGGACCAGCGAACATCAAACTGGATTATCGTTTGACGCGACCTCCGTTTCACAAACCTGCCACTTAGAAATCTGTTTTGAAAACACGACCGAAGGCAAATGGCTAGCTGCCAATGCCCACGAATACGGCTTTGTGCTTCGCTACCCCAACGGCAAAGAAGCTATCACCGGCTACCAATACGAACCTTGGCACTTCCGTTACCTAGGTCTAGAACTAGCATCAAAAATTAATACATCAGAAAAAACAGTCGAAGAATTTTTTGAATTAAATTAAAATTCAGTTGAAGCGATTATGGGAATGGATGTGTGAGTGTTGAGTAGTTTTGTGACTCGGTCCATTTGGGCTTCTACTGTTGTACCTAGTTGCGACTTTGCAAGAAGTTCGGCAGATTGATCAAGTGGTACCATCTTAAAGTTTTTACGAGCCAGTAAATTGTTTGCTGCTTTTTCTGCTGCCGTCCATTCATAATGTTGGTACACGGGCATAAAGCCAATACTCTCTACCTTTTTTGTACTTGGGCTAATTTCCATAGAGGCGAATCCGCCAATTAAGGTCCCTGCATCAATCTGAGAGTTCAAGAAGTTTCCGAGACTATACCACACGTATACGTTGCGATCCTGACTGCCTTTAAGTACCTTTACGGGTTGCATAGCATGTGGTCCATGCCCAAAAATTACGTCAGCGCCATAACTGGCCAGTTTTTGAGCAACTTCGTCTTGACGAGTATTAATGCTTGGTGAATATTCTGTTCCCCACCGCATGCTCACTATCACAAAGTCAACTTGGTCTCTAATAGCAACGATTTGCTGTTCAGCAAAAGCGTCACTATACCTATTTACTCCGTACTCGTTCGCAAGTGGGCTGTTTGTATAGTCTGTGTAAGCAACAAAACCAAACTTCATTCCTTTTACCTGAACTAATCGCGGCTTGTCCTGTTCCTCTTTCGATCTATTGGCACCCGCAACCAACACCTTACGCTCATCCCAAGCTGCAACCGTAGCATCGATTAACGCCTGGCCTTTGTCATTGGTGTGATTGGTGCCAATATTCACGACATTACACCCAACGTCTTCAATGCCACGTGGAAACGCAACTGGCGCATTGAAAACAGGATAGCCAGTAATTCCAAAAGATTCACCACCAGCAGGAGTTGATTGATTGCAAAAGTTTAAATCACCTTTTGCAAAATACGGTTTCATGTCGGTCATGAGTGAAGAATAGTCGTAACTTCCGTCAGCCTTTTTGGCGTTTTCATTTATTGAATCGTGGGCAATCATGTCCCCTGTTGCGAGTAGTCGAACATTGGAAAAATCTTGTGATGCATCTGTAGATTGCTGTTGAGAATTTGCTGCCGGGGCTGGCGCACCACCGGGTTGATTCCTACTAAGTGGTTTGTTTTTTACATAATAAATCCCGCCAAGCACTCCAGCTGACACTAAAAGTAGCACAATCGTTATTAAGACTACTTGTTTTTTAGAAAACTCTATCATTGTGATTTCTTTTTTGGCGTAAATCCTAAGCTAAGTGAGTTAATGCAATAATGCTGGCCGTTTGGTGAACTGTCATCAGAGAATAAATGGCCCAGATGACCACCACAATTTGCACATACCGCCTCTGTTCGTTTCGTGAACATAGAATTATCATCACGAAGCTCTACGGCACCAGATTTTGACATATCACTAAAACTTGGCCAGCCAATAAGCCCAGGAATCGTCGACTCATATTTTGCGTCCGAGCTAAAAAGCTCCGCTCCACAATTTACGCAAGTGTATGCGCCGTCTTCATTGTGATTTAGATACTCACCTGTTCCTGGTGTTTCAGTGCCTCGTTCAAACAATACACGTTTTTGAGCATCAGAAAGGTTGGGATTTTGTTTATAACTGTCAGCCAAAACTACTCCTTCTTTTTGTCTAGTCTATCGAGTCTAAATCCTTTAATGAAATAAAACACAACTGCAGCAACTGCCATAAGCGTGATTATTGCACTCATAATCATACCCCATTCAAAAACCAGATCCACGCCACCCCGACTCAGGCCAGTATTCCAAGTCAATTTACTAAGGTCTGCTCCACCCAGCATGAATCCAACCAATGGATCGATAAATCCACTAACAATGGCATCTACTGCTTCTTTGGCTGCAACACCAACAGCTAAACCAACTGCAAGTCCAACGACACCTTGTTCGCGGATAAAATCAAGAAACTGTTTTACTTGAGATGTCACTCTTTTTGGCACTAGTCCTCCTCGGAATTTCTTGCTTCTAATATGCGTCGAATTGCAAGTTTTGTCGCTGCATCTTTTAATGACACATTTGATACTTTACTCTCTGAAACCACGTCAGATGTCGCTTTTTCTAAATATGTTTGTAGTTCTTCTCTGACTTTTTCAAGCGGCCAATGTTCACCACTTTTATTCTGTATCCATTCAAAGTAGCTGACAATAACTCCGCCTGCGTTTGCAATAATATCCGGAACAATTGAGATGCCTTTTTTAGTAAGTGAATCGTGGGCGACATCACTTACGGGGCCGTTTGCTAGCTCTAATAATATTTGAGCATTAACCAAATCCATGTTTGCTTCTGTCACTACGTCCCCAAGAGCGGCCAACACGAGAACACCAACCTCCTGAGACAGGACTGCATCCGCAGGAAACACTTCGGCATCGCCAGTATAATCTTCAAAAGAACCGCCGTCCTCTTTAAACTGCGATAAATCACTGACATCTAATCCATTTGTATTTACTAAAGTCGCTCGGCTATCTGATGCAGCGATAAGCTTTGCCTCTGGAATAAACTCAGTGATGGACTTAGCAAAATAACTTCCAACATTGCCAAACCCTTGAACGGCGTAGCTCTTGTCTGAATCAATTTGTTTTAAAACGCTTGCAAGAACTATAGCTCCACCCCGCCCAGTTGCTTCAACGCGGCCCTCTGAGCCACCATTTTCCAGTGTCTTTCCGGTAAAACTTGCGTGCGTGCTGTCTCCGGAGAGTTTTTCATATTCATCAACCATCCAGTCAATTGTTTGTCCGTTTGTGTTTACATCTGGTGCTGGGACGTCTTTGTCGGGGCCAATTGATTGCCACAATCCTTGGACATATTTCCGTGATAATTCCTCAAGCTGGGATTCAGAAAGTTTCCGGGGATTAACCGTAACTCCGCCTTTTCCACCACCAAGTGGAAGTCCAACAACAGCGGTTTTAAGCGACATTAGTAAGGCCAGGGCACGAACTTCATCGATATCAACTTCTGGATGATAACGAATACCCCCTTTGTATGGTCCGAGCGTATTATTGTGCTGAATTCGGAAAGCAGGATAGGTCTCGCCGCCTTCAAGTTGTATATTAAAGCTGTGTTCAGCCATTGGCGTAAGTATAAAATCTAATTCATCTTTGGATAGTCCAAGCTCAGTAGCCACCTCTTGAATAACTTTTTTAGCACTTTCTAACATAGTTCCTCCATGCAAGAACTATAGCAGGGTGTACTGTTTGAGGAAATCTTCTGCTCTGTAACCAATAATCCTACGGTGGTCGGCGTCAAGGCGCTCTAAGCGCTGGGCAATAAGCCTCGTGCTTGGGTTATTAAGCAGTGTGCTCTTGTGTTTCTCTACAAAACGCCAGTACAGCCCATCCCATAAATCGCACCAAAGTCCTCTTTCATAATTACTCTGCTTTAAAAGCTGGCTACTGGCGGTGATAATCGGCACGTCATTAATCGCCTGTCCATCTATGTTTACACCGCTACCAAAAGCGTTGGGAACAACAATCCATTCCTGTGAATCGACAAACAACCCATTAAAGAAACTATAGATGTCTTCTGGATGAATTTCTGCCAAAATCATTAAGTTTTGCAGGACTGTTAAGCGCTCTGCTTGGTGTGCGTACCCGTGCTGTTTTACTTTTTTGAGTATATCGTCGTATGGCGGAATGCCAAGATCGCCGCTGTACCAAGATGCAGTAAGTCGGCGATGCTGTTTAAACGGATTGCTGCTTTTTAATTTTGTGTGGTTGGTAACGTAAAATCCGCGCATAAATTCGCGCCAGCCTAATACATTACGAACAAATACCTCGACACTCTCTAGCGGTAAATCATGTTTGCCGTAGTGTGCTACCGCCGCATCAATAACTTGCTGCGGACTGAGTAGTCCAGTGTTAATACAAGAACTGAGTGCGCTGTGATAAAGCCATGGTGCAACCGGAGTAAAAGTATCGTGATATGCACCGTACTGAGCTAATCGCTTTGTAACAAAGTCGTCCAACCAAAGCGCCGCTTCTTCGTGGTTTGTAGGCCAAATAAAGTCGCTACTACCTGGGTTGTCACCAAAACGTTCTTCTGTAAATCTGGTTGCTTCCTTCACAAATTCGTTGTTTCCAAATGACTGAAAGCTGGGAAGTGTGTGGTTTTCTTGTAGTTTTGTAGCGTGTGGTTGATGCGCCCATTTATCGCCTTCAGGCTTGTAGTCTTTTGTAATCAACACGTTAAATCTTTCACGTTGCCATTTATAAAAATCGTCAAAAACTCCATTATGCGATTTCTGAAAATACTCTCTAACCTCTTGGTCTTTAAGTAAAAATTGCGGACTAGGCAAAAACTCTAACTCTGGAGCGTTACTACTTGTTCTGCGCGCCTCAAGAAGACGTTTTGTGAGAATTTCATGAACTGGATCAAACACAAATAGCTTTCCAAACTTATGAGCTCTGTCAAAGACCTCTGCACTAGAAAACAAACTTCCAGATTCAATGTATTCAACATCGATATCATTTGCCCATAACTGCTCTTTGACATATCGGCGCATGCTGGCGCGATGCAAAATAATCTTCTGTTTATGAAATTTAGTTGGAAATTCTTGATCGTTGCCAAAAAATAACGGGTCTTCAATCATAATGACCGCATCAACTTGCGGCAATAAAGACAGTGGATACAACTGATGAGGATAAAGTAATACGGCAGTTTTCATCACGTCAGAACCTCATGTTTATAACTCTGGCATTCACGAACTAAAACAATGTTACTGCTACTTAAATTAGTTTCAATTGTGTGTTGGGTTCCTACGGGATTCATAAAGCTTAAGCATATTGTACCCCACCCATCGCCGTAACTAAATAATTACATTTTTTCTATGACTGGAATACCGAGTGTTTCGAGACCGTCTTTGAGAACATTTGTGTATGCTTCTATGATTTTTAGACGTAGCGCCTCACGTTCATTATCTATAACGCGATTATTTTCATAAAAACGATTGAAGGCTTGAGCTAGTTCATACAGATAGGTGCATATATAGTGTGGTAGTCGCTCCTCCGTTGCATGTTCTAACACCTCTTCGTATTCACTGAGTTTGCGAACCAAGCTGCGTTCACCTGCTTCCAGTTCACCGACTTCTCCTTTGATGGCCGACTTTTTACGTAGAATACTCCTTGCGCGGGCGTAGGCATATTGGATATAGGGTCCCGAGTTGCCCTCCAGGCTCACTGATTCTTGCACATCAAACACGATATCTCCCCCAATTCGGTGTTTCAAAAAGGTGTATTTTAAGGCTGCAAGGTAAACATCGTGCTGAACTTCTGAATCTGGGAAGGCTTTTTGAACCTCCATGCGGGTTGCGTCCATCAAACTTTGTGCCCCGAACACATTTCCCGTTCGACTGCTCATCTTACCGGTTGTGAGGCCAAGATGGCCATGCGTTATATGTTCGGTTTTTACCGCTTGCTCTGGCTCAATGTGCCCGAGAGCGGCTAACATAACTTTAAAATATTCTTTCTGTTCGCTGCCTGTAATAATGATCGACTTTACTGCATTAGGATAATCACGTTTTTTGAGCTCGATTAGACCTAAATCTTTGGCTTCATAGGTTGGCAATCCTTGTGAATTCAAGAACACACGGGTATGGAGTCCGTCTTTTTCACCCTTGTAAACAATTGCGCCGTCACTTTCTTCAAACACGTTACCGATATTTTCTTTAACGACCTTAGTTCCTATTGGAGCTGTTTCGCTTTCTAGATAATGTCTTTCAAAACTCACTCCTAGTTCGTCGTAAATAGTATCAAAGTATTCTAGACTGCGCTTTACACATAAGTCATGGATTTTATTCACACCTTTGTGATCGCGGTCATACACTTGCCTGTTTACTTCTCTTATTTGCTCTGTTGCTTCTGGATCGGATTCGTAAGCTTCATTACCGTGCGCGTAATATGCACCAAATACTGTCTTAAGACTCTGCATGCCTTCATCAGATTCACTACCACTCTTCAGCCCTTCGAGTTTTTCGGGGTCCCAATCAATATCTTTTCCAATTGCCCAAATTGCCTTGGCAATATGCATACCTACGTCTCCGTGATAGCTAATTGGGTGCATGTTTGCCCCAGACCGCTCAAACAACCGTGCAATCGCACTCGATACGATTGTAGTATAGAGATGTCCAAGGTGAACTGTCTTAAGTGGATTAAAGTTACCGAATTCAACCAGTATTTCTTGTCCTGCGTTACTTCTGTGGAGAGAAATCGTGAAGCCTTCTTCTGCCAAAATCGCATCTGAAATAGTGACATTAATAAATCCAGGACCTGCCACAGAGACCGACACAACTCCTTCAGTGCTCTTTATTTGTTCAGACAACTTTACTGCAATATCACGGGGGTTTTGATCTAATTGTTTTGCAAGTTGCAAGGCTACATTACAGGCATAGTCACCAAATTGTTCATCAGGACGCGATAAAACAGGTTCAATATTGACCTTGAACACATCTTTGCACGCACGCTTTAGTGCATGAATAAGTTTGTCTTGCATATGTAGTTATTATAACAGAGGTTATCGTCTGTCTCTAGCAGCATGTGGGCGAGCATACATCGCCAAGTTCCAAACCACTCCGTAAGTGCTGGAAAGCAGAATGAAAAAACTTACGGTAGTAACGAATGCGCTCGGGGACGAAGGGTCGATAAACTGATTACTGGCGTCAAACAAAATTCCAGCAGGATGCAGAAAAACGTCCCAACTATTCCAGCGCAAAAATCTTCCTAAAAATATTGCAAAACTTGTGACGAACAACACTGCAGCAATAACAAGATGTGCATCCCTGCGACGCACTCGGCGGGCAAGCTCTGCATGAACCAAGTACAAGCTGGCATACCCCGTAAAGAAACCATTTACAATAAAGCTCATAAACATCACGACATCATAATAAATATTAACTTCAAAAGTCTGATGAAGGTGAATCAAATCTGTAATAAGATAAAAACTATTTGGTAAAAACAGTAGCCAGAATATCGTTAGTAACAAATTCTTCCATTCTAACCAAGAGCTTTTGGCCAGCTGATTACGAAGCCATACACTCAAGACCAAAGGCAGAACAGCCAAAAGCATATTCCACACTAAAAAGTAATATCGAGGATTCCCTGCGTCTACTGTCCTCGCAATCAACAAAAGCAAGCTACTGAAGTGCGCCAAAATAAGAGAAACAACTATCCTCTTTATGTAATTACCACGAAGTTGCAACAACTTCTTTTTCATAAGGCAATTATAGCATCCGAAATAAAGTCTAACTAAAATCATATTGACATATTTAAATGTATCAATATATACTGCATGCATGTCTGATGCGCAAATTATCACTATTTTAAAAGCCTTATCGGATACAACGCGACTAGATATTGTCCGTTCGCTTGCAAAAAAAGGTTGCGAAACTAGTTGTAACGACGCAAGCACCTGCTCTGACCTAAGCCAGCCAGCGCTAAGTCATCATTTTAAAAAACTAGTAGATGCTCAGGTTTTAACAGAAAGAAAGAAGGGTAAGCAAAAATACTACTGCATTAACGAGACCGCCCTGCTCCGCGCAGGAATTGATATAACAAAACTTTAAAACAAGGAAAAATATGAAATTATTAGTAGTAATTGGAAGTGTAAGAGAAGGACGCGCCGGTGATGCCATTTCCCGTATGGTCACAAATCAGCTAGAAGAAAGTGGTGCTTCATTTAATGTGGCTGACTTAAAAGAACTTGACTTGCCATTTTTGAATCAAGAAATTGAACCAAGCGATTCTGATAAAAAATACGACGATGCGAGAGTGCAAAAATGGTCAAATATGGTGGATGAAGCTGACGCTTTTATATTTGTAACACCAGAATATAATCACGGCCCTCCAGCTTCACTTAAAAATGCACTCGATTGGCTCTACCCAGAATGGGAAAACAAGCCTGCTGCAATAGTTGCCTACGGCGGCATGGGCGGTGTTCGCGCAATTGAACAACTAAAACTAAATATGCTTACTTTGAAACTATTCCCTGTTGCAGATGTTCCAATACCTGGTTTTAAAAATTATATTAGTGATGGAGTGCTCGAAAATGATCGAGCAGAAAAAAATGTCTTAAGGTCTGTTGAGGCGCTTGCGAACTTCAAGCTTCGCTAAAACTACTAGAAGCCGTTATACTGGTGCTTAATGAGCGGAGTACTAGACGCGGTTCGTAATATCATACGCAATAGAATGCGGGCAATTGCTCGTGGAGTTAATCAACTGTCTGGCGGAAAAATCACTCCAAACATGGTTACAATAACCAGTTTGATTGCGCATATTCCAATTACCTATGCAATAGCTACTGATAAATTATTATTATCGGCGATATTGCTTGTTATTTTTGGCCTTATGGACGCGCTAGACGGTGAACTTGCGCGGCTTCAGGGCAAAGCATCGGCGGCTGGCATGCTACTCGACGCCAGTACCGACAGAATGAAAGAAGTGCTTATATATATTGGTGTGGCTTTTACGCTAAGTGTAAATGGCTCGAGTATTTTTGCGACAGAATATTTGGTGTCATTTGTAGTTGCGGCGTGTGGTGGATCGCTATTAGTGAGCTATGTGAAAGCAAAGGGCGAAACTGCGGTGCGCGACAGCACACTTACTGCAAATGAAATAAACCGACTATTCCAAGACGGGCTCATGCGCTACGAAATACGAATGATGGTGATTATTATTGGACTTGTATTTAATGCCTTAGATATAACGATTCTTCTTATAGCAATTCTGGCGTGGCAAACAGCTTTAAAGCGACTATTCACTATTCATCGGAGACTTAGCTAATGTTTAAGGTTGATTTACATACGCACTCCGAAGCCTCGCCCGACGGGGGCATATCGCTTGCAGACTACAAAAAAATTCTTGAGAAAAAAACCCTCGACGTCGTGGCTATTACCGATCACAACCGCGTTGCATTTGCACAAGAAGCCCAAAAAGAGCTTGGTGAAAAAATTATAGTGGGCGAAGAGATTATGACAAGTGATGGCGAGATTATCGGACTATATTTAACTGATTTAGTACCGCCAAATCTGACCGCTACAGCTACGATAAAAGCTATAAAAGACCAAGGTGGGCTTGTATATATTCCTCATCCTTTTGAATCAGTCAGAAAAGGTATTCATCCAAAAATTTTAGAGAAGTTGCAGGATCGAATTGACATTATAGAAGTATGTAACGGTAGAGCATTCCTGCAAAATCGGGGCAAGCAAGCGCTTGTCTGGTCACGCATAAACAATATTCCAGGTTCGGCGAGTAGCGATGCTCACGGGGTCAAAGGTCTCGGCAAGACGTACTGTGATTTCGAGAAACTACCCACTAAAGAGTCGTTAATTCAGCAACTCAAAACTGCAAAATTAATAACTGACAGGCCGTCCGTCCGTGCCCTGCTCTATCCTAAATTTCATCGCACTCGCAAAAAACTAAGAGGCGTAAAATAATGAGCTGGTTCGCGGCGTTTTTATTTTTCCTGCCAGCCGGTATCGCCAACACTACTCCGGTATTTGTTAACAAAATACCTACACTAAACAGATGGAAGACACCGCTTGATTTTGGAAAGTCTTGGAAAGGTGTTCGAATTTTTGGGGAAAATAAAACATGGCGAGGGCTTGTTTGCGGAATGCTCGTTGCGGCTATTACTGGTTGGATTATAGGACAAACTGCATCATCAGTTATTATGTCTCCGCTAATTGGAGCTGCGCTTGGTGCCGGCGCTTTGATAGGCGATGCGCTTGAAAGCTTCTTAAAAAGGCGACACGGCATAGATTCTGGAAAAAAATGGTTCCCTTTTGATCAAACAGATTACATTATCGGAGGATTACTGTTTGTTTTGCCACTTACAAGTCTAACTCTCCAGTTAGTTCTGCGCATTTTTATACTATATTTTGGACTGCACTTGCTGGTTGCTTTTCTTGCTTTCAAAGTTGGTTTAAAAGACTCCCCTATTTAATCACGTCAAGATTTGGCAGTATTACTTTGCCCTAACAAATGCTTCTATTTTCTGCATCTGTTTTAGCTTTTCCTCGCCCAAGGCAAATAGTCTCTCTGTTTGGGAGGGCATTACTTTTAGCGCCTGACACTTTTTTTCTAACGTCTCTTCGTCTAATGTAATACATAAATCGCAGGATGAAACTGGAACAATCGGCGGTGAATCAATGTTAAAAAACATATTGAATTTAGCATCAGCTTCTTTGTTGGCTTCGAATTCTTCTGGAGTCATTACTACGTGATACACCTTGATTCCTCGGGCTTGGCCAATTTTAGTTGCCCATTTTGAAACTGCCTTATGATCTGGGTGGCCTGTCATCCCATCTGGACCAAAGGTAATAATACTGTCTGGATTACATTCGTCAATACATTGCTCTATCATCTTGAATCCCTGCTTGTCAGGAACTGCCGTGAGTCCTCCGTCCGGATAATCAAACCAGCAATGTCTTAAAACGCCTAGCTTTTCATATGCAGCCTCGAGTTCATTAGAGCGTATCTTGCCAAGTCTTGCAGCCGGCCATCTAGCTTCGTCTTGAACTCCTGCTTCCCCGCGGGTGGCTGTCATACACATAACCTGTTGACCATTTGCAGCGGCCAGCGCCATGACACCTCCACAAGTAAAAACTTCGTCGTCTGGATGAGCCCAAACACCCAATATAGTCCCAAGTTTTTGAACGTGCGAAGCAACGTCCATGATTTCCTACTTACCGAGCTCTTGTTTAAATTTCTCTATTAATCCAACTGGGGATGGGTCCAATCCGTTTAGCAGTGCTACGTAAATACTCACGAAATCGCCAAAAGCCACAGCCCAAAGTAATTGTTGCAGAATTGTCTCTCCTTGCACATTCACAATCTCAGGTGCTGGTCGTTTACCCGAAAGAAGTCTCTCGGTCACTTCAAAGCGTTTTTGAATACGCTCGTGTTCTAAATTACTCCGAAGATCAATTATTTTGTACGGCTTTTCTACTGGATGCGACGTCCAACCCATAAACTCATTGTGGTTAAATTCGGGGTACTGGTTACACCATGCGACGTTTTTAGCGTTCTCGTTAAAGCTAATTTTCCACTTGTAGGCCGCTGGGAAAAGTTTTGGCCCAGCATAAATTACTGGTGAAGCACCTGCAAGCTCAATTGCTAGTTGCTTGGCCGGATTTTTACTCACTGGCGTATCGGCTCCCCAGCTTTGCATAGATTGAGCCAAAAATGTGCTCGCATCTGCCATTTCTTTTTCTGCTGATTCTTTATTTATGAGTTGCGCGTGCTCTAAAATAGTGACATAAGCTTTTAGGGCATAAAAAACTGCAAACCTAGGCTGCTCAACCTTGGGTATAACTTCATATGGATAGTTTTTTACCCGGGCAAGCTCAATCAACTTTCCGCCACCGGCAAGTATGACAATTTGGGCCCCTGTATTTTCTGCTGCCGCAAGTGCTGAAACGGTTTCTTCGGTGTTTCCAGAATAACTAGAAGCTATAAACAAGGTGTTTTCGTTTACGTAGGCTGGAATTTCATACTCACGAACAATCTCAAATGGCACATGATAATCTGGCCAAGTAGTGCTGAGTAGTCCAGCAAGCGCTGAACCGCCCATACCTGCCAAAGCGACATTTTTGATTTCTGCGGTTGGTTGCCAATCTAATGAAAACTGATGTGTTAATTGATCTGCTTGGCGTCCTGCAATACCCAGCGCGTCGCTTCCGTCTTTTTGATGAATATACTTTAAATCGTCAAGCATGCAGTCCTCTCTTTAAAATGCTTTTGTTTACGTCAGATATTTGCTACTCTTAAACTGTACATCGAATAATCGAAAATGTCAGCTCTAGTAAGAGCTATACAACTAAAAAGGGGTGGGAAATGTTTGGTCATACAAGCCAGAATTCAGATAATCAATCAGAAAATGCGCAAACCTTTGGAGATAATCCAGTTGGACCTGCTCCAACTGCGCCAAGTCTACCAACAATGGGGGGACAAGCTTCTCCATTTAGTCCAGCACCTACTCAACCGCAAGCAGCGCCACTGACAGATCCAGTTGTGCAGCCGGATCCACAAGTAGTACCTCAATCAGAGGAAGAGCACTTTCCACATAATGAAGACACATCGCATATGATGACAGACCATGGTTCACCAGACCCAATAGACAGTAATCAAGACTTTGACAGCGATAGCATGAACGACTCTGTATCGAGTCCTACCCTACCATCCGGCGACCTCGTAGATATTAAGCAAAGTGCTTTGCAGCAATTATCTCCACTTGTTTCACACCTTGATCAGTCCGCAGAAGAAAAATTCCGAACAACTATGATGATGATCCAGGCAACAGACGACCAATCACTCCTAAAGCAAGCTTATGAGTCCGCACAGAAAATAGAGGACGACAAAGCTCGTGCTCAAGCATTACTAGACGTTATAAACGAAATAAATTACTTCACCCAACAAGGTAAATAAACTCTCAAAAACTTAAAAAGCCACCTTTTACAGTGGCTTTTTAAGTGCTCAGACCTTACTTTATCTTTACGATTCTTGTGCGAAACGGTAATTTCGTCGATTACTGATGGCTTCCTGAACTCTTGGAATCACCACACTAGTTTGCTTTTGAGCGATGTTTGAAATAAGTTGGTGTGAACTTTTAATTTCCTGCTCCAGTGAGTGTATTCTGTTTTCAAGATTTGTAACTTGTGTCTTTTGAATCCTGGCACGATCATCAAGTTGCCGGATGAACTGTTGCTGATTTTGTTGAAGATAGTCATGCATATAGCTAATCATTCTATCCCTTGCACCATCTGCAGCACGCTGAACGTCTTGCCGAGTGGCAATCTGATCTTGTAGCCGTCTACACGTTTGGTCGAGCATTGTTTGCATGTCTTGGCGAGAAACTGAACTCATACTACACCTCCTTTTATTATCAAAAAGTTTGTGTTTATGTCTGTTTACTCGACCTCAATGCCTCCGTTTAAGTTGCTCGCATCTCTCAAATGCTATTACACTTATTGTAGCATGCAAATATACTGCTAATTGTAATTTTCGTTACAAAAATAATGCTAACGGAGTTCTTCAGGACCGCTTGGACCCGTACTTGGGAGTTCGGTCGTAGGACCACTTGAAGGAATGTTCTCGTTGCTAGCTGATTGACTTGCTCCATTAGAGTTTGTGTTGCTAGATTCTGATTCCACTGGATTATCATTGGAATCACCTGGTAGAGTGCCGTCTATCGTAAGATCATTTAAGAAACTACCGGAGTCATCGTCGGATGAATTGTCTTGATTTTTATTGTCGTTTTCACCCTGCTGAACTGTTGCTGGCTCGTCACTAAAAATAGTTCGGTATACCCAGCGGCCACCAAAAAACAATCCAAGTGCCAAAAGTACAGTTATGAATAACGTTGCAATACCAAGTAACCATGCAACACCAACTCGTTGGCGCCTTTCACTGGCATAATATTCATTAATATCGTCGTTTGCAGATTTTCTTCGATTAAATAGTCCCATAGATCTCCTTATCTATCGCAGATTATACGATATATTCGCAGATAATACAACACTAGTATCCGCTTAAGCCTATATAGCTGTCTATTTTAGATCAAAAACTCCAGCCGCTCATTGCTGGAGTTTTTAAAGTTTTTTTTCATTGAACCGAAGTTCTTACGGATTTATTCCGAAAAAACCGCCATAATTCATGAAGGACCAATTTATGATTTCACTACGTGACGAGGGAGCCTATTCCGATTCTCTCATGAAAGCCCTACATCATTGCGCCCATGCCACCCATGCCAGGGGCGCCGCCACCAGCTGGAGCTTCTTCTGGAACATCCACCACTAAAGCACCCATGGTCATGCTGGTTCCAGCAATACTGGCTGCATTTTGAATTGCCTCTTTTGTAACACGCGCTGGGTCAATCACACCAGCAGATTTCATATCTACTAACTTGTTTGGAGAATTTACATCAACGCCCTGCCCTGGCTTAGCCTGTTTTACGAGCGGTAGCCACTCGTCAGCATTGAGCCCTGCATTTTCCAGTAGTACTCTAAACGGCTGTTCTAGGGCCTTTTTAAGTAGTCCCCGTCCGGCTGCAACTGCGTCATCATCTGATTTATCGCTAGAAATGCTACTAATCAAATTAATTAGTGTTACGCCTCCACCTGGCACAATTCCTTCGTCCAAAGCTGCTTTTACTGCTGCAACTGCGTCATCTACGCGAAACTTCTTTTCTTCTATCTCTGTTTCTGTAGCACCGCCAACTTTAATTACGGCAACTTTGCCTTCAAGCGCTGCACGGCGCTTTTCTAGGTTTTCCTTGTCATATTCGCTGGTTGCGGCCTTAATCTGCTCATTAATTTGTTCAATTCGAGCTTTAACATCACTAACACTTCCAGCACCTTCGATAATTGTCGTCTCGTCTTTAGTAACAATCACCTTGCGGGCACTTCCAACTACATCTATTTCTACATTTTCAAAGCTCATACCTTGGTCTTCGGAAATAACCGTTGCACCAGTCAAAATTGCAATGTCCTGGAGTATTTCCTTGCGGCGATCACCAAATGCCGGGGCCTTCACCGCCACGGTGTTAAATACACCTTTTAGTCGGTTTAAAATAAGTGTTCCGAGTGCTTCACCTTCAACATCTTCTGCAATCAAAACTAACTCTTTCTTGCCAGTTTGGGCAAGCTTTTCAAGTAGCGGCAAGAACTCCTGCAAGCTACTAATCTTCATGTCGGTTACGACAATTGCTGGTTTTTCCTGAATTGCTTCCATTCTAGACGTGTCGGTCGCCATATATGGGCTTACAAAGCCTCGATCAAAGGTAAAACCTTCAACGACTTCACTCTCTAACTCTAAGCTTTGTCCTTCTTCAACCGTTACCACTCCATCTTTGCCAACTTGGTCAATTACATCGGCAATCAACGCACCAATTTCTTTGTCGCCTGCAGAAATTGTAGCCACTTCTGCCACTCGCTGCTTATTGGCTTTAATGTCTTCCGCCATGCCAGTCAGCTTTGTAATAACGTCATGCGCTGCTGATTCCAGGCCTTTGCGTAGCAACATTGGATTATGTCCGGCTGCTATCAACTTGTTTGCTTCGTTCAATATATTGTAAGTAAGCACCGTTACGGTTGTTGTTCCGTCACCCGCAACGTCGTTCATTTTGCTAGCTGCTTGCTTGATAAGCTCGGCACCAACTTTGTAGCCCAAAGTTTCATCGTCTACATCTGCTAGTTCTACGCCTTTGGCTACAGTCACACCGTCATGAGTAACTGTTGGGCCACCGTAACTTTTGCTAATAACCACATTACGACCTTTTGGCCCCATCGTTGTTTTCACTGCGTTATATAAAACTTCTGCTCCGGCCAATACTCGGCGCCTTGCGTCGTCATCATAAAATACTTTCTTAGCCATAATCGTTCTCTCCATTCACTTTAGGTTATAGGTGCTAGGTTTTAGGGTTTTAGTTCTAGTCACTAGCCACTAGAACCTGTCCACTATTTCACTACTGCGTAAATGTTTTCTTCTTTAATAAGCATGTAATCATCCCCATCGTGCTTGATGTCAGTATTACTGTAGCCACCATAAATAATACGGTCGCCCACTTTCACCCCAATCGGAATATGCTCATTGTCGTCACCAACTCTACCTGGTCCTACAGCCACGACTTTGGCTATTTTTGGCTTTTCCTGTGATTTTTCTGGAATGTATAGACCGCTTGCAGTTTTGGATGCTGCCTCTTCGGTTTGCGCGACAACGTAGTCGGCTAAGGGCTGAATTTTTGAAGCCATGCTTCTCCTCCTGTTAATAACTTTTTCTAGAACTAGGATCGATGATTCTCGCAAATAACATCGACCACTAGCACTCTATTATCGCGAGTGCTAATTCTATTGTCAAGTTTTGCTTTTTATCAGATGTAATTAAAGTTATCGAAAGGGTGGAATGGTGAGATTAGGGAGGGGGGTTAGTAGTTAGAAATGAGGGGGTCTCGGGAGGTGTTCGCCACTTGGGCGACACGCGGCGGCTACTACGCCGGCACACTCTCCCGAGACCCTGTCCTCACCTGTTACCTGCTTCCCCCTAGTCGCAGGTAACGATCATGCAACCTGTTGGTCAGGCCGACACACGGAGGCGAACCTCATTGTGGTCGATCATATCGGACAGATCGAGGACGGCGTCCTGATCAGCAGTTTTAGCACGGCAGTCGTACTTGCACCGACAATCCGATGTGGGCTTAAGTGCCGGAAAATCATCGATTTGATGCGTCAGAGCATCAATCTGCTCTTGCAGTTCTGCTTCTCGTCGCCTGCGTTCTGCCAACTTGCGTTGCTTCCTGATTGCTCCGGACATCCCCTTGCGGAATCGCTTGGCACCAACAGTCTCTTTTGTACTGACATGTGTCATGATTCTCCCCTAGCAATATATTTCATCGGCGTACCGATATAGCTACCCCCTATGGAAGCAAAAAACGTCCTAAACTTACGTTTAAAGGCGCCCATTGCTTCCATAGGATAAACTTCCATAATCTCAACGTACAAGACCTGTTTACTAACAGATCTCAAAAATTGTTTAATGAGCGTCGGTGCACCAAATACTATAGCGCAGAGCTCTAAATTAAACTTGTAAGCTACTGTACTCTCTCTTTTGTCAAGAATCAAGTCGCTTTGGTTTACAAAACCATAAGAATATATTGCAAAATACACGTTTTTAGTGTATAATCAACGCTGATGCCACAAAATATCACCCCTGAAGGCACTGTACTACTCCTCCAGGTGCCGCGAACAAACGAAAAAAAAGAGCTTGCCGCAGAGCAAATGCTTGCTTCCTTGCACGGCTTGCTTTACAGGGGTAAAAACGGATTATTTAGCAAAAGCAACCGCGAACACATTAGTTTTGAAATAGCGGTCAAAAACAAACGAATCGGCTTTTATGTATGGGTGCCATCATCACTTAAAAACTTTGTTATTGAACAAATATACGCTCAGTACCCAACCGTGCACATTTCAGAGGTAGAGGATTATGCGGACTTAAGCGTCAACACTTCCCCAACTCGTATGACAGCCGAACTTAAGCTCACCTCCCCACAACAGCTCCCAATCAAGACTTTCCCTAGCTTTGAGGTAGATCCACTTGCAGCAATTACCGCTACGTTGGCCCAGTTTACAGAGCACGAAGAAGCTTGGATTCAGGTAATTGTACGCCCGGCCGGGGACAGTTGGCACAAAGCTAGCGAACGCTACATTGCAACCATGAAAGGTAGTGGCAGTGGCGGACTAACAAAGGCTCTTTGGACGCCTCCAGAAGGGTCAACACAGCCAAAACTAGCCGAACACCAGACAGCTCGTATTTCTGCGGCAGAAACAAAAGCCCAAAAACTTGGTTACGATGTTTGTGTACGCATAGTTTACGCTGGGCAATCGTCCGAGGCCGAGGCAAAAATGCGTCTGCAATCAATCATTGCTAGTTATAAACAGTTTAATTCAACGTACCTAAACGGCTTTGCCTCGCGCTTCATAGACACGAAACCGGCGCATATTGAGGCTTTTTCAGAAAGAAAACTCACAAACAGCTACGTGTGTAACATCGAAGAAGTCGCCAGCTTATTCCACCTGCCGCACACCAATGTAGAAACCCCAAACATTCTTTGGGCAAACGCCGCAACAGCCGAACCACCAGCCAATCTACCGCTGGTTGAAGGCGCAATAAAAGACACAATTAGCCCTATGGCCGTAACTAACTTCCGCGGCCACAACACCCCGTTTGGAATCAACCGCAGCGACCGTAGCAGACACATGTACATCATCGGTCAAACTGGTGTTGGTAAATCCGCCTTGCTTGAAATCCTGACAATCGCAGACATCCACAGCCCATACGGTTTTGCCGTAATCGATCCGCACGGTGATTACGCAGTTAATATCCTAAAACGTATTCCACGAGAGCGCGTCAAGGACGTTATTTATTTCAACCCTGCCGATACTGACTTCCCGATTGCCTTTAATCCTATGGAAGTTACCGACCCCAAACTAAAAACCCACACCGCATCAGAGCTGATTGGCGTATTAAAGCGCATGTTTGAGTCATGGGGACCACGTCTTGAATATATTTTGCGCTACAGCTTGCTAGCATTACTTGATTATCCAGACTCAACTATGTTGGACATTACCCGAATTTTGACGGATAAAAAGTTCCGCGACGAAGTCCTCACCTATGTTGAAGACCCAGTTGTACGCAACTTCTGGGAAGTTGAATTTGCCAGCTGGAACGCTAAATTCCAGGCAGAAGCCGTAGCACCGGTACTCAACAAAGTTGGTGCATTTACCGCAAACCCAGTGGTCAGAAACGTTATTGGACAACCAAAAAGTAGCTTTAACATCCGCAAAATAATGGATGACCGCAAAATTTTGATAGTAAACCTTACTCGTGGATTAATTGGTGAAGACAATGCCAGCCTACTTGGAGCGCTTTTGGTAACCAAAATACAGATGGCCGCCATGAGCCGTGCCGACATGGAACTAGAAGAGCGCGTACCGTTTTATCTCTATGTGGACGAATTCCAAAACTTTGCCACCGACAGCTTTGCAACAATTTTATCCGAAGCACGTAAATATGCACTAAATTTAACAGTTGCCAACCAGTACACCGCCCAGATGAGCCAAGAAGTTAAAGATGCAGTCTTTGGCAACGTAGGATCAATCGTCACTTTCCGCACCAGCGCCGACGATGCCCGCACAATGACCAAATACTTTGAACCGCATTTTACAGATCATGACATTGTTCACATGCATAACCGCGACACGGCTATAAGTATGATTATCGAGGGCGAAAAAGTTCCTGCTTTTTCTGCCGCTACCCTGCCGCTGCCAGAATTTGGAGAAAACTTTTCCAAAACAATCATTGATAACACTCGGGAGCAATTTGCAGCCAACCGCTCCGACATTGAAGCCTATATGAACGATCGCTACGGCAAGGAAATAAAAAAGCTCAGTGGCGATAAAAACTCCTTCCCAAAACTAAAGCTTGAGCCAAAAACAGAAGTTGAGAATAATACTGATAAAAACCCGGTTAAAATCAGTAAAGAATCTGAAACCACGGCTTCCACTACTCCAGAAAATAAGCATGAAAAAGAGCCTCAAACCACGCCAGCTGCCAATACCGATCCAAAAACTAGTGCAAAAGGTTTGATTAGGCTTGCAACCAAGACAGATTCAACAGATAAGATAGTGGAATCTCAGCCATCAGCTGAAAGCGCAGAAGAAAAGCCAAAGAAAAAACGCCGCAGACGACGACGCAAGTCTAAATCAGTGGAAACGCCTCAAGAAGTTTCTAATATATCAGCAGAGAAAAAACCCGAACCAAATAAGCAAAAACCTACCAAGAAGGCAGAAGCTCAATTAAAAACCCCAATTGCCTTACCAAAACCAAAAACCGACACCATGGTTGTCCCTAAAAACGGCGAACAATCCGACGAAACAATCATTGACCTCCGCTAGCGAAGGTCAATAGCCCTGACAGGTTGTTACTTATATAGCAACCTATTTTGATAATAGTTTTCTAATGAAAACTTTGTCGATGTAAGCATTTAGTACACCAGTTAAAGACAGTCTATTTAAACTTATGCAAACCGACTAATACAGGCTGCTTTTAAGCGGCCTCTGTTGATTCGCCGTTTAGTTGGCGCCGAAGTTCAAACATTTCAAGCTCTGCTACAAAGTATTCTGGGTTAAAGTCTGCTTCGTGCTGTAGTCCCACAATACCTGTGACTCTGTCGGCAGTAACAATAGGATCAACATCATCTGTATACCATCCAAATACATTATTGCTAAGAATGAAATCCCCTATCAGCTCACCCTCTTCATTAAAGTCAGATATGAATACATAATTTGAGTCAACGCTCTCAAGATTGTCATCTATAGAGGCGAAACGCAGTTCACGTTTTGCCACAAATGACTGCTCAAGACGTTTTGGAACTAGAATAACTCTGTCATGGATAAACTTGTACGCGTCGTTTCCATGTGAACGCATCACAAATTTTCTGGTGCGAGCGTGAATATCTCCTACTCCATTTAGAGCGGCATCAGAATCAACAGCTTCTTGTAGTTTTTCTAAAGTTGCTTGAAGCGCCACAGATAGGTTAACTGGCTCGCTATCTAATAAACTACGAAAATCTGCTTCATCGGATTGATTAAAGCGTTCAAAGTCACCGTTAGATGGATGTGTTTCTCGAGGCATAATGTCCATATTCTAACATTTTGCACAACACTTAGTCAACTTAAAAAACATTTGACACTCTTTGTCAAAAGGAGTATCTTCAAATAGTCCATAATGGCAATCAAAAGGGGTAACGGTGGAATCGAGCTCGAAAGAGATCGACACAGAAACACTCATTGTTGGGAACAACGGTGAATGCGTGTCCGAGACTGGGCACACGCGCATCAAGATCTGGTGTGAGGCCGAGCCCACGCTTACCTTCACCAACTTTCTCGGCGCTGTCACTGACGGCATCGAGAATCTGGAGACAGTGCTCAAAAGCAAGCTCCCGGGAGCGCGCTACGAACTGGTCTTCCCTCCACACTTGGAGGATTTGCACCGCATGCACGGTATCGCCTCGCAGTTCATCCTTGAGGTGAACAGTCGACTTCGTGTCCAGAATGACACGATGTTGAGAAGATTTCTTTACCCAGGCGAAGACAGCGGGATGGCCGAACCCTCCGAAGTCGGTGCATATGGCAACTACGACCGCGATCGCTGATTAACCAGGACGCCCGGACGGGAGATGCACAACTACGTTGCAACATCCCCGTCCGGGTTCTGGGCAAGGTTTAGTAACCAACAAGAATGTTGTAGGCACATTTGCCTCCATTACTTAACTAATTACTAAACCTCGCCCTTCAACCACGTAAACTAAAACACCCCATTCCAGGGGTGTTTTTTAATGGACTTGAATTGGAGAAAATATTTAGCGTTGGCCACCATCATAGGGGCCGGAAGGCTCTTCACCATTTTCTTGAGATTTCTCAATCTCTTCTTTAGATGCAAAAGTGCCATCAGGAAGCTCCTGGGTCTCAATTGGTGTCGAGCCAAGTAATTCTGCACGTTCTGCATCTATTTCTGCTTTCCACTCTTCTACTGTTGTTTGATCTTCTGCCGAAGTAGCAACCGCACCTAGCTCATCAACTATCTTTGACGCTTCTGGCTTGTCTTCAATTGTTGGAATTATACTTTCCATTTCTTTATCCTTTTGTTTACTTTTTATTTTATTTATTAAACAATACAATAATAGCAAATATTGTACATTTTGTCAATATTGTTTATGTTTATTCTTCTGTAAGAAACGCTTCTATATCTGCGTCACTCAGCTCGCGTGTTGCAGCAATGTGCGCATGAAGTGCGCTGGTGGCCATATCATACCCAATCACTTTGCCTTGCAGATAGTTAACCCGCGGGTCTTCCATAAGCTCATCAACGCCGCGATCAGCTTTTGCTTGCTCAAGCTGAACTTTTGCTTCGTTTGCCTCACGAGCAAGCTCATTATGAACATGTAGTAGCGCATCGTGTTCGTTTGGTGAGTGGTTTCTATCTGTCATTGACTTATTATTGTAGCATAAATACGCATAATGTACAACCTTATATTTATTTTGTCAACACTTGCTCAATGATACGCCTTTCGTTCCACGGCATGTCTTTTCCGCCCATGTTTCTGGCGTTTTGGTGACCAATGCCCGTGATTATCACCACGTCGTCTTTTCCCGCGGCTTTCAGTGCCGCACCAATTGCCTTTTTGCGGTCGGCTATCTCTGTAGTTTTGCTCTTTCCCCTGCCTGCTTCTATGCCTTTCATTACCGCCTTTCGGATAGCATCACCGTCTTCTGTGTAGGTTTCGTCGTCTGTTAAATAAATTCTGTCGGCGTGATTGGCTGCAACTTCTCCCATTTTTGGACGTTTGTTTTTGTCCCTGTCTCCTGTTGCTCCGAACACAATTAATACCCTGCCCTTGTTTCCTACTGCGCCGCGACCGGCTTGTAGTACTTTCTCCAATGCATCCCCCGTCACTGCGTAATCAATCCAGATTTTAAACGCCTGCCCTACTTCCACGGATTCCATACGGCCCGGAATGGTTCCAAGCGCAGCAAGTCCTTTTGCAATGTGTTTTGGGCGAATTCTTAGTGCCAACGCGACTGTGGCTGCGGCAGAAGCATTGGCGACGTTAAACACACCGGCTTGTTGAATATGAAGCTCAATGGCTTTGTCTCCATTCATAAGCTGCCAACTCATGCCGTTATTTGTAGCTTTTATTCCTTTAATTCGCTCTGATGCATCGCCACTTTCGCCGTAACTAACCGCTTGGCCAACAGATTGGCCAAGGAAATAGTCATAGCGTTCATCGTCTGCATTTAATACGCAAAACTTTGGATCCATATATCTGTTAAAAAGACGTGCTTTGGCTTTGGCATATCTATTCATCGTTCCATGATAATCCAGGTGATCTTGGGTGAGGTTGGTCAGCACCGCAACTTCTATCGGGATACCTAATAATTTGTGCTGATCAAGTGCCTGACTGGTAACTTCTAAAATCAAAAAATCTACGTCTGCTTTTCTGGCTTTTTTAAGAAAAGACAGCAGTTTGCCGGTAAGAGGCAGCGTGCGATGCGTGTGATTCGGTTCGGATTTACCAGCTAGTTCAATCAGTGCAGTCGTGTACATAGCGGTTTTGTAGCCACTGGCTTTTAAGATTTCGTTTATGTAACAGCAAGTTGTGGTTTTACCATTTGTGCCCGTCACTGCAATAATGCGCAGTTTTCGTGCTGGAAAGCGGTAGCGGGCTTGGAGTGCATACATGCGTCCGCGACGATATGATTCTTCTGCAATCTTTACCCCTGTTTTTGGGACTACTTTTCTGACAAGTTTCTTTGGCTCCATACCTTACAGTATACTTGGTAACCGAACATGAAAATACTAGGAATTGAAACAAGTTGTGACGAAACTGCTGCTGCGGTCGTAGAAAATGGGCAGAAGCTACTATCTAACGCCGTTTTATCCAGCATGGATCTGCACGCGGCTTATGGTGGCGTGGTTCCGGAAATTGCCGCCCGCAGCCACATAGAAGCCATCACCCCGGTCATCAACCAAGCACTCCTAGAAGCCTACTACAACACATTCCCAAGTTTCCGCGGTCAAACCGTGGAATCAGAAGCACTGTGGGGGGAGATCGATGGGATTGCGGTCACTTATGGGGCGGGGCTGGGTGGTTCTCTTTTGGTTGGCGTGATGAGCGCAAGAACCTACGCCATTACTAAAAACAAGCCACTTTACGCTATCAACCACGTTGAAGGCCATATTTATGCCAACTTTTTGACCGAGACTTCCCTTCCCGGCTATGCATTACGCCAAAAACAGCCAGAGTTCCCTATGCTGGGGCTGATAGTAAGTGGTGGACATTCGCAGATTGTCGTTTGGAAAGATCACTTTGATTATCAGTTACTTGGGCAGACCACCGACGACGCCATTGGCGAGGCGTTTGATAAAGTCGCCAAACTGCTAGGACTCCCCTACCCTGGCGGCCCAAGCGTGGGTAAACTTGCTATGATCGGTGACGCGTTTGCCTACAAACTGCCTAAGGCTCAGCTGAAAGAAAAATACAACTACAGCTTTTCTGGTGTTAAAACAGCTGTTCTGCGCCTCGCCCAGAGTGAGATTGGTGAAGATCACCGCTTCCCATCTTTTAAGATTGCAGAAAGGCTCTCTGAAGCTCAGAAGGCCAACATTGCAGCCAGTTTCCAGCGCGTCGCCATAGAGACGGTAGTAGATAAGGTCGTCACGGCGTATGAAGAGTATCAACCAAAATCAGTAGTTATTGGCGGTGGCGTAGCGGCTAGCCCAGAACTCCGCAAGCAATTATCTGACCGACTCCCCCTGCCTATCGAATATAACGATCCAAAACTAATGACCGACAACGGCGCAATGATTGCTACATTAGGCTGTTTCCACGCAATGAACGATAAACCAACAGCTGACCCTTACTCCCTAGAAATCGCCCCAAACCTGTCTATGTAATTAAAAATCTTTGTAGGTTTGATCATCACGCCTACCAACAGACAGAACCTTTATTTTTCCTTTTTCTACCGAAAAAATAATTCTTATTCTGCCTTTTCGCGCCCGATAGATATCTTTTTGCCCTTTTAGGGGTTTTATGTCTAGATGATCTATTTCGTTATTTACAATATCAAGTAGCAAGGCTTGTACATTATCTAACTCTCTATTTGAAAGTTTAGCGAGAAACTTTTTTATCTTGTCGGCCACGTTTTGTTTGCTCGGCTTTTAGTTCATCTATTGAATTAAGTACATCTTCGATAGGCACACCCTCTGGTGTAATAGTCGTAAAATCAATCACGGTATTCCAAATAGGTTCGTTCATTGGGACAATCCGAAATAAAGCCTTGGAATGACGCTTTACCACATATGACTTTCCTTTGTTAACGCCCTGAATAACACTATCTGCATTCTCGCGTAGTTCACGAAACCCGATGTCTTCAGTGTGCATGTTAGATTCGATGTATTTCATGCTTAAAGTTTAACAAATGTTTAACAAATGTCAATGATTGGTCATCATGTAAATAATGCACCCCTGTTGTGGTATAATGGTTATGAAAACAAAAATGTGGGAACTGCCAGAGCTAGCCACTCCGGTTGAACATTTGGAACAAAATATCAGTTTGGCGTTTGAAGTGAGGGGTTATCCGGCAATTGACGGAAAAACCTTTGAGTTCTATTGCCAAATTTCACGTGAAAAACAAGCTATTTGCACAGACTTAACAGACATATTCTTTGTACTTTTTTGTCTATTCTATCAGGGGTGGTATGATGAAGTCTGAAATTTAGGTGAAAAGGGAACTACAACGTGAAATTACCGAAGGTTTACGAACCAAAATTATATGAAAAGGATATTTACGCGCTCTGGGAAAAGAGTGAGGTATTCTTAGCTGACCCCAAGAGTAAAAAAGAACACTTTAGTATCAGTATGCCACCACCGAATGAAACAGGGACTCTGAGCCTTGGCCACGCTATGTACAGCCTCCAGGACATCATGGCACGCTACCAACGATTACAGGGGAAAGATGTGCTCTGGCTACCTGGAACAGATCACGCAGCGCTTGCGGTAAACTCGCTTATCGAAAAACAGCTAGCTGATGAAGGAACAGATAAACACGCTATTGGCAGAGATGAGTTCCTCCGTCGTACCAAAGAATTTGTGGCAAGTAGCCGTGGAACGATGATTGAACAAATGCGCTCAATGGGCTTTAGCGCAGACTGGACGCGTCAACGCTATACCCTAGACGATTCGCTTAACCGTGCAGTCAACGAAACGTTTGTTAGTATGCACTCTGACGGACTAATTTACAGAGGTAACCGGATTGTAAACTGGGATCCAAACTTAGAGACAAATGTGTCTGATGACGAGGTTGAGCGAGTAGAAGAAACCGCCAAATTCTACACCTTCAAATACGGCCCGTTTGAAATCAGTACTGCCCGCCCAGAAACCAAGTTTGGCGATAAATACGTGGTGATGCACCCTGACGACAAACGCTACAGTAAGTACAAGCACGGCGATACCTTTGAAGCTGAGTGGATTAATGGAAAAGTAACCGCTACGGTTATCAAAGATAAAGCAGTCGATCCAAAGTTTGGAACAGGAGTCATGACCATTACACCGTGGCATGATATGACCGACTTTGAGATTGCCGAGCGTCACAATTTAGACAAGCAACAAATTATCGATTTCCACGGCAATCTACTGCCAGTTGCAAAGGAATTTGCCGGCATGTCGATTGCGGATGCCCGCCCTAAAATTGTTGAAAAGCTGGATAAAAAGGGACTATTGGTCAAGATTGACGAAAATTATGTACACAGTATAGCGGTGAACGAACGAGGTAAAGGGATTATCGAGCCGCAAATCCGCCTGCAGTGGTTTGTGGATGTAAATAAAAAAGCCGTGGAGTGGAAGGGTAAAAAACATTCTCTGAAAGAAATTATGCAAAATGTTGTCAGAAATGGTGATATTGAAATTTTACCTAAGCGTTTCGAGAAAATTTACTTCCATTGGGTGGATAATTTGCACGATTGGTGCCTAAGTCGACAAATTTGGTGGGGGCACCGTATCCCAGCCTGGTACCGCACTAATGCCGAAGGGGAGACAGAGACATATGTTGGCATGCAGCCACCGCTTGATGACGGGGCAGAAGGATTTCATACCTGGGAACAAGACGCCGATACCCTCGATACGTGGTTTAGCTCTTCGCTGTGGACTTGGAGCACACTCTTTGATCCTGAACTGGCTACTAACCAAGACATGACATTCGAAGAACTACTCGAGAAAAGTCCGGATTTTCAAGCCTATCACCCAACGAGCGTTATGGAGACGGGATGGGACATTCTTCCAATTTGGGTGGCAAAAATGATACTTTCGACGACCTACATGACCAAGCAAATTCCATTCAAAACGGTGTATTTACACGGTATGGTCAGGGCGGAAGACGGCAAAAAAATGAGCAAAAGCCGCCCAGAATCCATCGTTAATCCGCTCGATGTCATAGAAGAGTACGGCACCGATGCACTGCGCATGGGATTGATTGCAGGCGTTGCTGCCGGGCAAGACATGAACTGGAGCAGGGGACGAATAGAAGCCGCGAGGAACTTCTGTAATAAACTCTGGAACATTGCACGGTATATAGAAGGTAAGCTTGAAGATCACACTCCAGGTACGCCAGAAGCCAAATCATTGGCAGATCATTGGATACTTCAGAATATGAACTATTGTATAGATTCTGTGACTGACGCTTTGGAAAACTATCGGTTTGCGGAAGCCTACGACACGTTGTACCACTTTGTGTGGGACGATGTAGCCGATTGGTACATAGAGGCGAGTAAAACGGATGAAAACCTCGACATGATGAGCTACGTGCTTGATACGTGCCTGAAACTGCTGCATCCTTTTGCGCCATTTGTGACAGAAACCATTTGGCAAACGCTTCACCCGGAAAAAGTACTACTAGCAGTTTCGCCGTGGCCAAAGAAAAAAAAGGCCGATAAAGAACAGGCAAAAACTTTTGAAGACCTCAGGGTAATAATTTCTGAAATTCGCTACATAAAGAATGAGCTTAAGGTGCAAGACGTCAGTCTGTATCATAACGGGGAAGAGTTCATAGATAATAATGCAAACCTAGTTAAGGCGTTTGCTAGGTTGGAAGAAGTAAAATCTGTGCGTGACGGCAGCGGGCTGAACCTTACACAAACACCCTACAACGTTTGGCTAAATATCGACAAGAAAGCTGTCCAACAATTTTTGACAACCCTTAAAGAAAAACAGACTAACTATCATGCAACGATAAAACAGCTTGAAGGACGATTAAGCAATAAATCCTACGTAGCTAACGCTCCCAAAAAGATTGTTGAACAAACAAAAGAACAATTAGAGGAAAACAAAGCCCTGCTTGAGAAGCTAGAATCAGAGATTAAACGGTTTAATTAAAATTCTAAGGCTTCGCGGACTCGATCGGCAGATTCGTCTGGGCGATAATCGTCAAACCATAACACCTTCCAACCACTGCGTTCTGCAGTCATGATATTTGTTCGGGAATCGTCTACAAATAAAATCTCTTCTGGTGATACCCCAGAGCGTTCCTGGGCTACATTAAATATTTCTTGTTCTGGTTTTATGGACCTTACCTCTGAGGAGTCAATAATTGCGTCATAATTTACCCGTGGAAGCATGTTTTGTTCGATCATGGCAGAGATAAACCCTGGCATGATGTTGCTAAGTAACCCGACTTTATAGTGTTGCACCGCCCACTCAACTAGAGTGGACATCTCTGATATTGGCTCGACTGATTCAAGATAATGCTTGCGCCAATCAAGACCTTCGCAATGAAGTTTTTCATTCAAAATTGTGTTGAATTCATCGATGCTCATTTCGCCACGACACACTGCGTCGTTGTAGTGCCAAAAAATAGACTCAATTACATCGGCTTGGGCACCGCTTTGGGTAGCAATAGATGCGAATGCACGGTGAAAAAACCGTACCAAACAGCCGTTTATATCAAAATACACGAACTTCACACCGCTTTTTGCTTGTTTCTTTTCTATCACTGTAGGAGTTAGGTGACTAATAGATGAGCCGACTAACTCGTCCATAGATAGCCCGAGCACTCCAGCAATTTGGGCAATAGTAAAAATAGAAGGGGATTTGATAGCGCCACGCTCAATCTTGGCAAGTGTTGAATAACTCAAATCAGCACGCTGACACAACTCTTGTTGCGTCAATCCTGCATTTTTACGAGCACTTTTTAGTGCCGTGGCTAACCCCACCTCATCCATAGCACAATAATATCCTTTTTAGAGGGAAAAACCAAGCAAAACTAGCACTAAATGGCTAGTTTCTTGAAATAAAACTAAGTAAGGTGACGGTAATTAAGAAGGCTGTGGCAGCAGCCACGAAAGCGACAGTGGCTGCTTGTGACATATTTTTACCAGTTTTGTTCATAAGTTTCGAGTATACCCAGGTACCAAACCCGATAGCTATCAAGAATCCGATAAATGAATTACTAAACATGACTGAATTGTAGCACCAATTCAAGCGGGGCAGACCCTAAAATGTAAGACCAACGTTTTTTGTTCTAGAAAAAAACCAAAGAGTTGCCATACTAGAGTGCAATGATGGAACAAGAAGCTCAAGTTGAAATAGGCACGCTCCAGCCAGCAACGCGTTTTGAACGTTACGCCAAGGTAATGGGGAAGATTGCTGGACTTGGGGTTTTAGCTACTTCTGGTGTTGTGATAGGCGCCATTCACGATCCTGTGGAAGCCCGGCTTGGACCGCACCGTATTGAGGCTACAGCTACGTTTGATTCACAGCAAACTGTTGACTTTGGGCCATTCGATAGTCTTGATAAGCCAGCTGATTTTCCGTTTGGGGCAGGGGTAGATCTCACTGTAAAAGGCAATGTAAAAGACGATATCTACATGGAAGATTACGCCAGGTTTCTAAGTAATCCGTCTAACGATATCAGGGCCCTACAAAACGGCTTTCGTGAACAAGCATTAAAGCACGCTGGACTAACAACTGCTGCCGCTCTCGGTGGTTATCTGCTGCTAGGTAAACGCAGAAGAGAAGAACACTGGAATAATCTTGAAAAATTTCACGCTTCTAAGCTCGTAGCAGTTCTAATAATTGGTTCAACGGTAGCATTCGCTACAACCTCTTCAGCAGGTTCTGACTACAGCACGCCAGTTTCGGATGTATTTGACGGGACGGTTCTTGAAGGAGCGCGAGCGAAGGGGCCAATTATGAACAAGCTTGTGAACGAGTTCGCGCCGGAAGTCCTTGAGCTATTGGAAGACAACAACGATTTCTACAACAAGGTGGTAGAAAATTTGGAAACAGCCACCTATAAAAAATACATTTTGCGCAGCAATGAAACATTGCAAACGGCGCTATTTTACACAGACAACCACTGTAATTTGGGCATGGCGCGAGCAATTGGAGTGCTTGAAAAAGCCTCTGGGTCTGAGCTTATTTTTGACGGCGGTGACACAACTATGGGCGGCACAGAATTTGAGGCACAGTGTTTTGCAGTTATTGCAGACGCCACTCAGGCACCGGTGGTATTTGCTGCCGGAAACCACGATGGAAAAATTACTGAAGACCAAGCTAAACGCAAAGGCTTTAGGGTGCTAAATGGGGAGCTGAAGCAGGTGAACGGGATCACGGTGCTTGGCGATAATGATCCTAGGCGCAGTGAATTCGCCCAGGAAATTGCGCTAAATGGCAATGAGGATGAAGCGGCAATGTCTAAAAGACTCGCTGAAGTCGCCTGTGACTCAAAGAATCAAGTAGACGTGCTATTAGTTCATGACGCCTCTACCGCTCGTGAAAGTCTGGAAAACGGCTGTGTTGATTTAGCATTAAGCGGACATACCCATAAATACAGCGTTGAAGAACATGAGTCTGGCTCTGTGCAAATTGTGGGCGGAACTGCCGGAGGAAAATCAGGAGGCGGCTCAACGTTTGGACCGCTTAGGGCAAACGCAGAGCTATATTTACTTCAGTTTGACAGGAGTAACGGAAGTTATATAAGACACCAGCAAATCACAATTCATAAAGATGCAAATGTAACGATTGGCGAAGCATCGTTTGCAGGACCACAAAGCTAAGTTACAATAAACACATGCATATTTTTAAAAAGATTGTCCGCGGGCTGTCCGCGTACGCGTTTCGTGTTTCATTATTTGGATTTGCATTGATATTGGGATTTGTACTTACTTTTGGTAGTTCCGATTCACTTAAGACTGCAGTTTCTGAATCCGGTCTTTACGAATCCCCTTTAACAAACCTTATGAATTTGGGTGAGATAACCGATCAAGAAAATAAACCCGAGCAAGCAGAGATATCAATTGACGACCCGATCGTTCAAAACGCGATTGCAACAGCATTTCCAGGCACAAAAAAACAAATGATTGTTGAAGAAATTATTGACGGATCTTACGTTTGGCTTAATGGGAGAAGTGAGTACCCAGCTTTTTCGATTGATATATCTGAAGAAAAGTCGCTAATTATTCAAACTCTTGCGGACGATACCTACTCAAGAATTGAAACCCTGCCAAATTGTACAATTGCACAGCTTCAAGAGCTCAATAAAGAATTTGACCCTTTTACTATTCCTTGTAGGCCGCCTATAAACCTTGAAGGTGAAAAGCAAAAACTTATTGATGAATACTCAACAAATGAAGCAATTTTAAGCGACACTACATTTGATGGCGAAGAACTTTTTAAAGAAGGGGAGCGACACGACTCTACGAACAACGCTAAGTATATACCGGTTGTATTTGGGGCCGTCATGAGAAGCCCTTACTTCTTTGCTGGAGTTGCTATCGTGTCGATAATTGGTGTGCTTCTGCTGGCCGACACGCGAACCAAGGGAATTCACAAGCTCGGAAAATTGTTCATTGAAACTGCTGTGTCTCTGATAATTGTAGGGGTGGGGTTGTACTTAATTCTTAGCGGGGCAAAAGCAAATCTTGGATCAGTTGGAACTCCAGAACTTCAAGCGGCTATAGGCAAGATTTTTGACTCACTTAGAGCTGAAATACTACTACCAAGTTTGTTGTGCCTTATTGCGTACATAGTTATTGGGGCATTGCTTCTGATTATTTATAACAAAAGAAAAAGTCTGCAATAGCAGAACCGCAAACGCTGGCAGAGACCTTTAGTTTAGGCCAAAATACTCACAAATCGTAAATGATAAAAACGGCACAGGGGCTTAATTACAACGCCCTGGTGCAATAGTTACTTTGAATAACTAAACTGTGATGGATACGGGGATATCAGTAGGGTAGACCCCTGTGGAGCATCCAACACATAAACTGCCTAACTGTCGTTGAGCTGCTCGGTGAACACCGTCTGGGCTCAAAAACTCCAATGAATCTGCGCCTATAAACGAAACCATTTCATCGTGAGTTCGGCCTCTTGTAAGTAGCTCCTCTACGCGACCGGTGTCCATGCCGTAATAACACGGATTCTTATAAGGTGGGGCAGGTACGCGAACGTGCACTTTTGCAGCTCCGGCGACTCTTAGCATCTCGATAACAGCCCTGGTTACTGTGCCGCGAATCACCGAATCATCGATAATAGCCACCGATTTTCCTAGCACCACGTCTTCTTCAATATAAAACTTAGCTCTGGCAATTGCTTCACGCTCGTTCTGATTGTTGGCAATAAATGTTCGCATATCACTTTGTTTGTTCTTGTTCTTCAAAATAACTTGTTCATAAGATAATCCAAGCGTTTTCGCGTAAGCTTCTGCCGATACAATACCCGAGTTCGGCACACCAACTACCAGATCAACGTCTTCAACCGGGTGTTCTTTGGCTAATTCTTGCCCGAGCCGCCAACGAACATCACCAACATTTTGTTCATGAAAAATGTTATCCTCTTTTGAAAAATAGAAATACTCGTAAGAACATGGGGTGTGAGTTGCTTCACTATAGCTAATTATATCTACGCCATCATTGTCAATTGCCATGATAGTTCCTGGTTCTATTTCGTTGGTAAATACCGCACCTACTTCTTCGAGTGCACGAACCTCAGATGCCACCACATGCCCGCCAGTTGGTGTTTTGCCATACACAAATGGTCTGAACCCATTGACGTCCCGGGCGGCAATAAGTCTTTCGCCATCGGTAAATACTCCCGAAAAAGCACCTTGAAGTTGGGGTAGCACGTCCTGAAGTGCCAAAACAAGGTCTGGTTGCTCATGGACAACCATATAACTATCAAGCAGCTGCATGACTGCCTCTGTGTCGCTTACGTAAGCATCGGGCTCTATATCGTGTTGTTTCATAACTTCATGAATATTGGCTACGTCGCCGTTGTAGGCTCCGGCAAACCGAAAGCCATTTTCTTCAATCAAAATTGGCTGAGCGGCATGCCAGCGCTTTTTAATATCTACTTTGTTCATGGTTCCGTAACGATTGTGCCCAATCGCCAGCCTACCTAAAGTTGGAAGCACAAAAGGAAGAGCTACTCCCTCATCAAACACGTCAATAACGCTTCCTAAATCTTTGTGTAGATGCAGGTCACCGAACTCATTTACTACTACTTGCCCAGAAGCATCTTGGCCACGATGCTTTAATGTTACTAGTCCTCGGTAGGTTGTCTCTGCCACGTTTGTTCCGGGTTCAAAAACACCAAAAACACCACACTCTTCACCGAAGTTCTCGATTTCGTGCTTCTCTATGTTTGCTTCGAACGCTACAGTCTCCGCCATTCAAGCATAAGTGTAGCAATAAAAGGCCAGAACCAAAAAACGTTCGGCCGAGCAAGGAAAACGCCAACAGGCACAGGTTATTGACGCCTGCGGTCGTAAATTCAATCAAACAAATGTGCCACGTAAAAAACACGTAAAAATGTGGGCCTCTTGCTTTGTTCAGCATTGTTTGAAGAGGTTAGAGTCGTGCTTAAAGCCCAGCATTACAAATTAATTATAGGTGGTGTATCATTGACTTATGCATAAACTCTTTAAAACTTTAACGGTTCTTGCTTTTGTAGTAGGGCTATTTTTATTTCTAAGTGGCGATGAAGCCTACTTTAGTAAATCTGGCGGTACTGGCTTGGTAATGCTGACAATCGGGACACCGCTTTTTGCTATCATGACCAATATTTTTAGAGGTGGGGGCAATAACCAGAGTGGGGATACGTCAGAGCATCGCCCCAGCAAACTTTTTAGGAACGGTTTAATCATGCTGGTTGTGGGCTTTTTGATTTATCTTTCGGCATTTGTGGGCGATCAGGGTCTTGATGCTATTAGTGTAGTAGCACTTGGGACACTTGTTGGTCTTGCTGGAATAATTACTCTCTTTGTTAGTGCGCTGAAACACTAATCAGCTTATATTTCTATGTTTCATAGAAATTGGTACACCCGGCAGGATTTGACATATCTGCTCTCGCTTTAGCTAAAGCTGCGCTCAAGGCCAAGCAGGGAAAACTCAAACACTCACTGAGTGTTTTCGCCTATCGGTTCAAATCAACAGTAAATAAAATGGGTCTACCGATATCTAAAGATACCACCAGACCCATGGTGCACCCGGCAGGATTTGAACCTGCGACCTCTTGTACCGCAAACAAACGCTCTATCCAGCTGAGCTACGGGTGCATACTTGTGTCTAAAAATCTTTCAGACGTGAATTGTTAAGTTGCTCCGGTTCAAGCTGGTAGTGCGAAGTGATAAATTCAATTATTGACCAAAAGTCGCCAGCAGGGTTACGGATGCATATCAACAGAGACAAATTTTAACATAAAACAGGGGTGAATGCCAGCCTAAAACCGTACGCGTTTCATGAGACGATCTACAGCATCTGGTTCACGGTCTTCATGTGGCAAGTACAGCGCAATCGTGTCGATAATCTCATCTGCCTGGTCGGGGGAGAAGTAGACTGTAAGCCCTGGAGCAAAACGTTTAGTGGGCAAAAAGAGAACCGATGGAACGGCTCCATCATCATGTACGGTGAATGACTTGAACTCTTCGAAAGAGAAGTGCTTATGTGCAACGTCTATGCCACTATTGGTCACTTTGTATTCCAGGACGTCAGGCTTTCGTGCTGCAAACACACCAAATAGGACAGCAACTATTGGAAATACAACCGCTGTTACAGTGTCCCTAGTAACTAAATAGATAACTGCTGTTATAACAACGGTAGCGGCGCCCAGTCCTGCAAACCAACTAGTATCTTTGTGGTGCGCAATGTATTCTGACGCAGTCCAAGAAGCTTCAGCTCGTACCTGTGTTTCAGTTTCTGGATATTCTTCGCTTACTGGTTGTACTGATTGTTCTGTATTTTCATCAAATCCTGCAGCGCGAAAGGTGTCCTGGCTTGAGGGTTCTGTTGCTGGCTCGGCTTCTGACTTGTTGCTTACTTGTTCTTGATTGGTAGCTTGGGGAAGCTCGGATTCTGTCACTGTTGGAGGGGCGGCCTGAACTTCTGTTTTTTGTTCATCGCCCTGGCCTGGTGTTATAACGCTACCTGGTTGCATGCCTATCAGTAGCCTTTCTGTAGCTCAAAATCGCTACTTAATTGAACTCTTAGTATTCTTTTTAATGACTGACGCCCGTTTGAAGTCTTTAGATACTTTTCGCGTCTTCGTGCATCAACTTCACTTCTGTGTGCTTCGTAATACAGTAGGCTCCAGGGCAAGTAGGCTTTGGTTGAGCGATTTTGACCTTTGTTATGTTCTATGAACCGCCGTTTTAAATCTGCCGTAAATCCGACATAAAAACTTTTATTAACTTCGGATTGAAGCAAGTAGACATAGAACATTACAGAAAGCTCACTGCTGGGCATGAACGTATTGTAGCTTATGCTTGAACGCTAATAAAGCTTTCACTCTGGAATGCAAGAGAATATCTGCTATAATTCACCACTGTTGTAGCACTTTTATTCAACATGGAGAGGTACCCGCCTCATACCGTGCTCTCTCCGGCAGCTGCCGGATCGAGGCCAAGCAAGGAAAACGTTAACAGCCACTGGCTATTAACGGGCGTGAAGGGTTTCCCATAAACCACAGAGAAACTATTGTAGTTTACAAATAGTGGCACGAGATTCGCGCCACTATCCGAAAACTATGGAGAGGTACCCAAGTGGCTTAAGGGGATGGTTTGCTAAATCATTAGTGGGGCGCAAGTTCCAGCGAGGGTTCGAATCCCTCTCTCTCCGCCATATTATCTTAATGACCGTCGGTCATTAAGATAAATCGAAGTGTTAGGTAATTCGAACGACAATATATTTTTTACAATTTAGCTATGGAGAGGTGACCGAGTGGTTTAAGGTACCGGTCTTGAAAACCGGCGTGTCGGAAACGATACCGAGGGTTCGAATCCCTCCCTCTCCGCCAGGAAGTGAGGCGGTCATGCGTTTACGTATGGCCGTTTCTCTTTTTGAGAAAGATTTGAAGCCTCGCGAGTGGTTCGTACATGAGTATGTTGCCCGAGTCTGCTCGGCGCACAGATTCATGAGCCAACATCCCTCCCTCTCCGCCAATAATAATGCCCAGCTACTGCTGGGTTTTATTATTGGAAGTGTTAGATAATTCGAACGACAATGTCCTGTGTACATTGGCCGCCTTTAGCCCCGTAAGGGGTTCATTGGCAAAACTATATTTGTTTTGCTGTGAAGTCGAATCCCTCCCTCTCCGCTATGTACCGGACGGTACATAGCACAGCCTTGAATCGTATGGTTCAGTGGCTGTGCCCAGAAGCTGTTAACTTACTGTTTCTGGGCAAAAACTGCACCGTACACTTGTCTAAATCCCGCTTCTTTTAGTTTTTTTGCTGCAGACTCCATGGTCGCTCCAGTAGTTAGCAGGTCATCAACTAACAAAACAGGGGACGATATAGGATCTTT
>JBBQAZ010000002.1:0-64131 GCA_038316995.1 Saccharimonadales bacterium (SeqCode)
AAGATTACAAAGCCTCAAGATATTGTCGATATCATAACTGATGTGATTGATGTTGTTCCGGAAAATGCAGTCATTGCCATAAGCTCAAAAATCGTTGCAATAGCCGAGGGTTCTGTCGTTTTGAAAACCTATGACAAAGAAGCGCTTATTGCTAAAGAAGCGGAATATTTGTTAGATCCCAAGAATAGTAAGTACGGTCATCACTTTACTATAAAACATCACACGTTAGTTGGGGCTGCCGGGATTGATGATTCTAACGGCGGGGAATATCATGTTTTGCTAACACGTAATCCACAACAAAGCGCCAATTATTTAAGAGAAAAGCTTACTGAGCACTTCGGAGTGCCTGTAGGCATTGTAATAACTGACAGTGTGTCTGTGCCGTTGCAGCGAGGTGCTTCGGGCGCTCTGCTAGCCCACAGTGGCTTCATTGCGCTAAAAGACTACATTGGCAAGGAGGACTTGTTTGGCGACGTTTTTAAAGTAAGTATGGCGAATAGAGCGCAAGGCATAGCTGCTACGGCAAATTTAGTCATGGGCGAGGGCACAGAACAAACGCCACTGGTTGTTGTGTCCGAAATTCCAAATTTAAAACTTACGAATCAAAATCCGACAGAAACCGAGCTCCGCGAGCTGTACCCAAGACTAGAAGATGATCTTTTCGAACCGTTTTGGCGAGCTGTTGGCTGGATTAAATAAAAAGAAAAGAGCCCCTTTTTAATGGAGCTCCCTTCTTTTGATTTTTGGTTTGCTGGCCTGTAAACAGCAAAGCAATAATAGCTTAACCCTCCGAGACCATACCACCAGGCTACGCTTTTGATATGAAGGCGTCAAGTGCAACTTAAGCATTATTAGGTCCCACTGATAAACGATAAGTTGACATGTTATAGTAGGCCTATTGTGAATATGCTAAAAAGTACTGTTGCTGTTTTTGGGTTTGTTATTTTTCTGACTACTCCAGTGTCTGCTCAGCAAATTACTTCTACGACCGTACCGGAAACAAGGAACCCTCAGTCAACCCAGACAGAGATTATAAAAAGTGAAAGTGGCGTGCAACAGTCTCCTGACTCTTTGCTTTTAAAATCAAATAGTGTCATTAGTTTTGATGGTGGAAAAGCGCTTCCAGCTCCAGAAGAAAATTCTTCAAGCTCGATAGCTTGGTGGGTGTGGATAAGCGGTATTATTTGTGCCTTTATCGCGGGGTTAGTAATAACTGCTTTGCTACAGGGTGACGTTGAGTATCAAAAGATGCCAACAGAAAAAAATTTCACGAATAGCCCAAAAAAAATAGCTGACAAGAAAGCACTAACTGACTCGTCACCGAAACCTAAGACGTCAAGGCCGACTAAAAAGAAAAAACGCAGGACAAAATCTAAGAAAAAACGCTAAGGCTTAAGGTTTTTACCTGCAGGCTGTGGATTATCGGTATTTATGTTTATCTGGTCAAGGTAATTGTCGTTTGGACCTGAGTTATGGGTTTTATTTATGCCAATTACAACCATTGCAATAAGTAGAAATCCTAAGATTAAGAAGAGAGCTACTATGGGTTTTGGAAGTTCTTTCATCTATATTTTAATATCTTTGCGTTACAGTATTTGATACACTTAAGCGTAAGTATAAAAGATTTTATGGCAAAGAAAAAGCAATCAATTCCTCCAGAGGATAAAGAAGAGAAAGCTCTTGAAGAAAAGATCAAGAAAATGCTTGATCCAAGAGAGCCTGACGCACCTAAAATAGAGGTTGTTGAAGACGCCCTAGAAGATGATGGTGATATGGGGCTGCCAACAAAAATTGAGATAAAAGAAGACGGTATAAAAGAAACAGCAAAAGCCACTAAAACCGAAGAACCAAGGAGTGCCCCAGAGGTCAATTCAAAAAAAATTAAAATAACTCACCACGACGAAGATGAAGACATTCAAGTGCCTGAAATAAAAGATGAAATCGAGGAAAAAGGTTTAGCTGAAGTCGATGAGTCTAGCGAACCCGAAGATGATGTTAGTCAGGAAAACGCTGAAGATATTGAAGATATCGCTGCGCTTAAGGAAAAGGACTTAGTAGAGGATGTATCTGAAGATAGCCCAAATGACGAAGATATAGAAGGCGTTTCATCAGAAGAAATTGAAGATATTGAGACTAGCGAAGAAGACTCTATTCCAGAAAAGTCTGACAGATCACTTGATGAAGCTGTAGATGATATTGCCAAAGCAGAAAGTGACAAATTACTAGAAGAAGACGATGATAAAATTGCTCAAGCTTCTGCTGAAAAGAAACCAAGCTTAAAGTCTCGATTTGCTAGCTTTTTTAAATCCTGGTGGCGGAATAAACCTGCGCGCTACCTAACTATTCTTGCCTTGCTGCTCGGGATTGCTGCTGTAGCAATTATTCCAAATTCACGTTACTTTTTACTCAATACTTTTGGAGTAAGAAGCGCGGCTTCGATTAAAATTATCGACGAAAGCACCTTGCAACCATTAAAGAATGTAACGATAGAGATTAACGGAGTAGAAGCGCTTACAAATAAAGAGGGTGTTGCAGTCCTTGAGAATATTCGTCTTGGTAGAACCAACTTAAAAATACAAAAACGAGCATTCAGGGTGATTGAAAAGGACATGACCGTTGGATGGGGCAGTAACCCATTAAGTGATGAGCAGCTAACACCTGTCGGTACTCAGTATAGTTTTGTGGTAGTAGACTTTGTGTCTGAAAAGCCAGTACAAGGTGTTGAGGTAATAAATGGCGATGCAAGCGCACTATCGAACGAAAAAGGCGAGATCAAGCTAACGCTGGATATGCCAGAAGATGTATTTGAAGTTCAGATATTTGGGGATGGATATCGTGTCGAGAATCTAGAAATTAATGCGGACGAACTCAAAACTTACGATGTACAACTAGCTCCTGAAAAGAAACATGTGTATATGTCTCGCAGGAATGGTACTTTTGACGTGTATGCGGCATATGCCGACGGAAAGGACGAGAAGTTGTTGTTGGCTGGTACAGGATCAGAAAGAGACGATATTGCCCTCATCCCGCATCCATCGCGTCCGATTGCCGCGCTTGTGTCTACTAGGAGTGGTTCGCGCAATAGCGATGGGTATCAGCTGAGCTCACTAACAGTTATAGATGTTGAGAATCCCGATGAACCAAAAACTGTTATCGAGTCTGAAAGAATTCAAGTTATTGGCTGGCAAAATGAACGACTTATTTTCGTCCAAATTAAGTCAGGTACCAGCGCGGTAAATCCAGAACGTCACCAACTAAAGACATACAATATTGAGCAAAATACGACTGCCGAGATTGCAAATGCAAACTACTTTAATGATGTCATGCTAGCAAACGGGCTGCTTCTTTATGCTCCTTCTAGTGCTTACGCAAAAACTCCATCTGGCTTATTTAGAATTAATCCCGATGGTTCGGATAAGCAAGTTGTTCACGCCGAGGAAGTTTGGAGCATGTTCAGATCCTCGTACGACAATGTGACGTTTACCACTGGTAAAGACTGGTTTGATTTTAATATTGACAGTAAATACACTGATCAATTACAAGGTCAGCCGACAGAGTTTAAATCGCGTGTTTACGTATCTAGCCCAGATGGCTCAAATAGTTTGTGGGTTGATCAAAGAGATGGAAAAGGTACGGTGCTTTCATATTCACTTAATGAAAGTGCAGAAAAGACTGTCGTAGAGCGTGGTGGTCTACAACTACCAGTCGGGTGGCTAAACAATACAACTATTGTATTTAGAGTAAAGACTGAGTCTGAAATTGCAGATTATGTAGTCAATATTGATGGCGGAGAACCTAAAAAGCTAGCAGATGTAACAAATGCAGCTGGACTTGACCGCTGGTATTATTACTAAACACTAATAAGACGCCCAACTCTCCTCAGTTATACCTGTTTAAAGATTAGAGACTCGTGACTTACTTTAGTGTGGCTATAGTCATTTTTCCGTCACTGCGTAAATGTGACCGGAAGACTCGATTGCGTAATCTGTAGGCTTCGCCAACGGTAACTTTTCGAGTTTTTAGGACTTTTTTGGCCTTTTTAAGTGTATGAATAATCAGATCACGTTCGGCATCGGTATCTGGGTGGACGCTATGGGTAAACTGGGCGTTATGTTTTATGAACCCAATCCCAATGTCGCGCGATGCAGCACCAATCCAAAGTTGCCCCTGTTTTGTACGCCGTTTTTTTCCGTGGACTAAGCGGTCCCAGAAATCTAAATGTTCGCGCTGCTCACTCGTAAGGGTTGGCTCGGCCATCCAAAAACGCACATGATGTCTTGCATTTGGACTATCTCCTATCGGCAACTGAAATCCAAGATCTTGTTTACGACCAAAAAGGTATAAATAGCTAAACGGGGCATTTAAGTATCTTTGTTGAAATGTTACCGAGTAAATCATTCGACCGATTGACTTTAGCGTTCGCCTATCAGCTAGGTGCCAGCCTGCAGCTAACATTGCATCTTGAACTTGAGTTTTAGTGCCAACTAAACCGATATTTATTGGATCTGATGCAAATCCATCTGACGTAATACAGTAATGAGGAATGTGTTTAGGGCGCAAAATAATACGGAGCAAGCGCAGTAACGCAGGAATAAGTATGTATGCAGCTAAAATGTATCCAAGTAGAACAGCAATGGGCAGAGGCACACGCCGGTCAAAAAATGGTACAACGTCTGTCGTCGCAAAGTAAGCACCAATTAATCCAGGCAGCAAAACAACAAAACGCTTAAAATATCTAGCAAACTTATGAATCATTAGTAGTAGGATACAATGAAACCCTTGAAAAATGTCAAAACTAAAATTTTCAAACTGATTATGCTAAAATCAGTTAAAGCCCATGGAAGAAAATAAAACCGCAGAAAAAACTCCACCAGTAACTGATGAAAGTACACCTTTACTTCCAGATGCGTCTTCAACAGGTGCTGAGTTTTCTGATGGTAACAAATCCACGGACGCTGTAGTGGTTCCTCCTGTAGAAGCGGAAGTGGTTGCAGAGACAACTACTGATCAAAACGAGCTTGTTCAATCACATCCAGAAGAACCTAAGCCAGCTCCGTCAACCGACGTCGCAGATACACCTCCGAAGTCAGAAACATTGAATAAACTAACAGACCTTGCATCTATAGAATCAGAAGTTGCCGCCCCACAAACCCAGTCAAAAGACCAGGGGACCCATCGTTCCAAGATAAATCAGCCTTCTGGTGGCAGGGGACTTGCGATATTAGTCGTTTTAATTGGCGCTAGCTTAAGTGTATTCGTACTATTCGTATATTTTTCAACTAATAAATAACCTGTTTTAATAGATAATTTCATAACAAATACTAAATATATAAGCGTATACTGATTATTGTGGAGCCAATAGTATTCGTCAATGAAGCAGGCGTGCCAACTGGAGCAACTGCGCCAAAGCTAGAAAGTCACAATGAAGAGACAGAACTTCATCTGGCATTTTCTTGCTATATTTTTAACGAAAAAGGTGAAATCTTGGCCACAAAACGAGCAGCAAAAAAGAAAGTATGGCCCGGATTTTGGACTAATTCTACATGCGGCCACCCACTTCCTGGTGAACATCTGAGCGATGCAGTCAGACGCAGAGCTCAATTTGAACTAGGGATGAGCATAAAGGACCTCAAGGTGGTACTACAAGACTATCGCTATACTACTCCAGCCTACAATGGAATTATAGAAAACGAGTTCTGCCCAGTTTTTTTGGCACGAGCAGACTCGGTGCCATTACTTAATTCAGAAGAAGTTTCAGATTACGCATGGATGCAGTGGGAACACTACCTAAAAAAACTTGAAAATGATCCTAACACGTATGAACAATTTGCTATAAATGACGGTCAATCTGATCCGAATATTGAGCGACCGGAGTGGTCTTGGTGGTGCAAAGATCAACTCAAACTCCTAAAAGACAACGAAACCTTATTAAGCTACACAAGGCCAACTATTTCTTAGGTTTTGTTGCTTGCCCTTGGTGCACAACGCGTTGAGGGAATGGTATTTCGATGCCTTCAGCGTCAAAGGCTTTTTTAAGTCGTTTGCGTAGTTCGCCAGTAACAGACCATTGCTTCATTGGCGCTACAGCACCGGTTACCTTAATTATAATTGCAGAATCGGCAAATTCATCTACACGTAAAAACTGCGGTGATTCAATAATCTTGTCAACCCAAATTTCATCCTTAGCTAGCTCACTACCAACTCTATTTATCAGTACTTCAAGTTTATCTAGGTCGGTGCTATAGCCAACGCCTATGTCAAGGTTCACGTTTGCATATTCCATAGTCATATTTGAAGCGTAATTTATGAAACCGTTAGGAATATGGTGAACAACACCATCAAGATCACGCAAAGCCGTTTCGCGTAGTGAAACATGTTTAACCTGTCCCGTAACAGTTCCATTGATACTTACAATATCGCCGACCCGATACTGGTTCTCTATTAGTATAAAAATTCCAGATAGAAAATCTTTAACTAGTGATTGTGCACCAAATCCAAGTGCAACTCCCAGAACTCCGGCTCCAGCGAGTAACGGAGCAATATTTACTCCGAGTATGCCAAGCAGTAACAATCCACCAATAATCCACAGTCCAACGCGGATAGATGCCCCAATTACAGAAATAAGTGTATCTTCACGTTGTTTTTCTTCTGCTTTAGTTTTGTAGTGGTCGGGCTTAATTGCTCTTCGAACTAAGCGCCCAACGATAATCATGGTGAATTTTCTAACAACATAAAGTGTGAGTAGCGTAAATAGTGTTGCAACCCAGTGCTCACTAATAAAACTTTGTGTGTTATCGAACATATATGACCAGTATAACAACCATAAGCCGAGATGCTAGAATAATCTTATGCAGGTGTATAAAACACTCCTAGAAGTAGAAGATCAATTAAAAAACGGAAAAGTTGGCGTTATTCCAACCGACACTATCTATGGTTTAGTCGCGTCTGCAGGTAATCAGGCAGCTGTAGAACGAATATATGATTTGAAACAGCGACAAGGCAAGCCAGGTACGATTATTGCAGCATCAATCGACCAACTTGTAGAGCTTGGTCTCAAAAGACGTTACCTTAGTGCTGTTGAGGATTTTTGGCCTGGGGCAATCAGTGTTGAAATCCCGCATAAAATTAACTATCTGCATCAAGGAACTTTCCGACAAGCAGTTAGGATTCCTGATGTAAAACCGCTACTTGATCTTTTGCGAAAGACTGGTCCCCTACAAACATCAAGTAGTAACATTACTGGTCAGCCCAGCGCAACAACAATTAATCAGGCAAAAGAGTATTTTGGAGACAATGTTGATTTTTATGTTGATGGCGGTGATTTGAGCAGTAGAGAGCCCTCAACTGTTATTAGAATAGTTGATGATGCCGTTGAAGTGATTCGCTCAGGCGCCGTCAAAATAAACGAAAATACAGGGAAAATAGAACTAGATTCCTAGAATTTCTTTCTAAGCCATTCATCCAAACTACCACCCCCGCCTGCAGTTAGGCACAGAACTAATTTTCCATTTTCTACATCTGCTTCTAGTGCCTTAGCTAGTTTGTAGTCTAAATCGCTTGGAATTCGTTCTTCAGGTGCCGTGATTAATTCGCAGAGCTTATCGGGCGTTAGGAGCTCAAGCGATTCGTCTTCTCTTGCAAGGTAACTTGGGACAATATAGAGCTTGTGGGTGCCTGCGAATAGATTTTTCAGCTGTTCCTTAATAAAATGCTGGCGAGTGTTGTGAAGTCCTTCGTAGACGACCACAACGCTATTTCCGGCAACTTCGTGAGCTAATTGAAGCGCTCCCTGTATTTTTTCTGGAGTGTGGGCATAATCTGTGTAGATATTTTCAGAAATCTTTTCAAACCTGCGGGACACTCCGGGAAATTTATTTATATGTTCTATGAGCAATTCAATGGGACTTCCTGTAAGTCGGTGCAATGAGTCGACAACTAGCTGAGCATTCTGTCTGTTTACTAGCCCTGGTAGCGTTATATCTCCTATAAAATCATCAATTGGACTGCCTTCGACTCCAATTTTGGACAAATCTTTAGGATGAGCAATGACGTTTTCACTTTGGGAGATGAAATCACGGAAAGCCTGATTATATGATTCCTGTGTTGGATAAATATCAGGGTGATCGTAGGCTATGCCCGGGATAATTGATATAAACGGCTTGAATTGTAAGAAATTTCGGTCAAATTCATCAGCTTCGTACACAAAATATTCGCTTTCAGGCTCAAACACACCCATTTCACCATATGAAATCTTTGCTCCAACAGAGTAGCTTACTGGTATATCAAGCTGTTTGAATAACCATATTATCATAGCGGTGGTGGTGGTTTTGCCGTGCGTGCCAGATACAGCAACCATTTTCAGGTTTTTATCTGCAATTATCTGGTTAATTAGCTCGTCCCGTTTACTAGTTTTTATATTGTTCTCTTGGCAAAATATTAGTTCTGGAGCGTTAGGGTTTTCTATTGTTACGGCAGAAGAATGCACAAACCAGTCGATTGGCTTGTTTTTGTGAATTTCTGCAATCTGATTTCTTTCTTGCCCAATGTGGATTGTATTTACTCCCTGGGAAATAAGGTAGGCAATGTAGTCAGAATTTTGTTTGTCCGAACCAGAAACTTCATAACCAGCTTGGCGAGCGATAAGTGCAAGCGGACCGATTGCGGTCCCACCAATGCCACTAAAGTAAATATGCATAAAGTTAAGTATAAAGTTAAAAAGTATAAAGTTAAAAAGTAATTGCAAGTGCTGGCTAATAACAGGGATGTGTTAAACTTATTAATGAAAATAGAAAAATAAATATGCTCAAAAAATTAATTCATAAAGCACTCCTCAAACAGCATTTTTGGCGTCATTCGACGTTTGATGAGCTTAGTGAAGTCTATGTATCTATGGCGTTTCGTGGTTTTGCGCTGGGCATGATTGGTATTTTCGTGCCAGTTTATATCCTTGAACTTGGCTACGGTCTGTCGACATTACTGTTGTTTTTTGCAATTTATTTCGGAGCAAGAGTTTTTACAGATATCTTGGCAGCATTTACAACAGCACGGCTTGGTCCAAAACATACACTGTTGATTGGTTATATTTTGCAGATTTTGGCAGCAGGTACATTTGCACTCGTAGATATAATAGGGTTTCCTTTGTTTGCTTCTGCACCGCTGTGGGGGGCGTCAGCAAGCTTCACTTTTATAGCGCTGCACGTTGATTTCTCTAAGATAAAACATACTGAGCACGGTGGAAAAGAACTTGGTTTTCTTAATGTTGTAGAGCGAATAGGGGGAATGATTGGTCCGCTTGCCGGTGGTGTACTTGCCACTTTTCTTGGTGCTCCTATTTTATTTGTGGTATCAGTTTTTGTATTAATGCTTGGCCTTATTCCATTATTTCGTACTCAAGAACCCGTAAAAACAAAGCAAAAACTAACCTATAGGAAGCTTGAGATTCAGCACATTAAGCGTGACTTTATATCAGGAGCGTTCTTTTACCTAGAAAACACACTTTGCGTTGTGCTTTGGCCTGCGTTTTTAGTTCTTTTTGTATTTGCCGATAATGTATATGGAACAATAGGGGCTTTAGCTTCAGTCGGCTTTTTCGTATCACTACTTTCTGCTTACCTGACAGGTAAGCTGGTTGATAATAAACGTGGAGGGCTCCTGCTTAAGGTTACTACCATCGGAAATGCCTGTGTCTATATAATGCGGCCGTTTGTGCAGGGTGTCGTTGGGGTGCTAGGGATTAACATATTAAATGATTCACTTACTGTCGGGTATAGAATTACTTACATAAAAGGATTGTATGATGCCGCAGATCAACATCCGGGCCTTAGAATTGTATACCTTAGTAGTATGGAAGCGTTTGGGAGTATAGTGAAATTCTTTGTATGGATTCAACTTTACATACTTTCTACATTCTTTTCTGATTATCAAGTTATTACATTGGGTTTCGCTGTCGCGGCAATCAGTTCGTTAGCAATAAATATTCAAAAGTTTAGTTCGTTAAAAGGAAAAATATGATTTCAAAAAGATCACTACATCACTACCACTCTAAACTGCGACTACTTAAACCCAAAGTACTTATAGCAATGGTGCTTCTAAGCGCTTTCATTACTGCAGTGGCACTGCGTAGCAACAACGTGCAGATGCTTCGTTTGCGTGAAGCTGTTTTTGCTGCAGACGAGCGGGGTGAAGGCGTAGAAGAATCTCTCAACGAACTGCGTAACTATGTGTATGCGCATATGAACACTGATCTTAATAGTGGTGGTGTTTCTATTAAACCGCCAATACAGCTTAAAAATACTTATGAACGACTGATCGATAAGGAAAAGACTAAAATTGAACAAAAAAACAAACAGACCATTGCTGAAGCACCTGGAATTTGTGAATCACAATTTGGAGCAGGTCAGATTCTCGCTCGTGCCGCATGCGTAGATGATTATATAGCCAAGAACACACTAAAAAGCGGAGACACAGTTCCTAAGGAGCTTTACCAGTTCGATTTTGCTTCACCCTCATGGTCCCCTGACTTTGCCGGCATCATGTTGATTGTTACCTTGGTTTTAATGAGCTTATTGTTTGTACGGTTAGTACTAGGTGCTTTCTTTGTATATGAACTACACTAAAAAACCCGCCTAGCTGGCGGGTTTTTTAAACTTGAGCTTAAAGCTCTGCTGCGTTTAGTTTCCTAAATCAGCGCCGCTTCCATTACTGTTACCGTTTGTGCCGGTTCCAGCTTCGGTTGTGGTTGTTGTTCCTGCGCTGCCCGCTGATGGGGTAGTAGCATTATTATTTGTTGCGCCAGCATTTGCTTCCTGACATTCTTGTCCGTTTGGAAAGTCAGTTCGATACTTCTTAACAGCGCCTGGAACGGTGTTTTCACCCGCTTCGTCTTTAAGGTTCTCCCAGAATACAACCTGGCTTCTGTTTATGAGCATTTCATTTGATGGACGGTGCAATTCACAACCGAGCTTCACGAGTGAAATGTCATTTTGAGCCGCTTGTTGTGTTCCTTCTTGGTTTGGTTGCACGACCTGGTTAACTCGTAGGTAAAATATGTTCTCCATACGAATATACTTGTCGTTCAGATCACTGATATTACCAAAGTAAACCTGACCACCATTCAAGAAGACTGCCTGTAGTTTTCCATCTTCTACGTAGGTTTTTTCACTCTTTGGTCCTATAGCAAAAGATGCTGCAAGAGCCACTAAAAGAATCGTCATTGAAAACAGTAAAATTACTGAAGTAATGCGAATTCCTTTTGAATCCCCTTCATTCCTACCAAATCTTTTTTTCTTTTGAGGCGCTTGTCCGTGCACATTTGTTTGTGGTTGCGGTCCAGCTTGTTGAGGTGCGGCATTTTGATTGCTGCGGTTCATAAATTCCATATGATTTTTTCCACCTTTTTACATAAATTTTGTTACAACCTTCAGTGTACTGCATAAGCGCATTAGTCTGCAACCTTAAATTGTAATTTTTAATTCATGGTTAACAGGGGTGAAGATATATTACAGAGGTCACCCTGTGGGAAAAGTTATTGACAAGTGAAACTCCCCAAGCGTATGGTAGAGGCACTACTACTTAAGTAAGAGAGGGACATGTAACAATGGCTTACAAGCACACAAACTCCAAAGGAGTAACATACTACCTTAACAGCAAGTTGGTAACACTTCGCGGCGGTAAAGAACAACGAATTTACTATTTCAGCAAGGACGATCGTCCAGAGGCATCTGATCTTCCTGAAGGCATGACTGTAAACGAAAACCCACGGAACGGCTTCCTTACTGTAAAGCGCATCAAATAAAGCGTAGTACCACTAAGGTATAAATATGCCGATCAGGGATGAAGCCCTGGTCGGTTTTTTATTTGAACAGAATCACAAAGTAGAAAATTTTAGTTACGAATCAAGTAGGTTAAGTCCATTACTGTTGTTCAAGCTGTGAGGGCATAAGTGGCCCGGCTGTTGTGTCCCCAATGAGACGCTTATACATTAGCTCAGCGCTAATTAGAGTGATTGGCATTCCGATTCCCGGATTGGTACCGGCCCCTACGTAATAGAGTTTATCAACCTTTTTACTGATGTTGTTCGGTCTGAATATAGCAGTTTGTTTTAGGGTGTGCGCAAGACCAAGCGCCGTGCCTTCTTGACTGTTATATCGAGCAGCAAAATCTTTTACACTAAACAGTCGTTTATAGACAATTTTATCTCTTAAGCCAGGCAAGTCCATGTCATCTTCCATGGTTGAAAGAATTTTGTCGGCGTATTTTTCAAGTTGTTTCGTGGTGTAGGTTAGTCCAGGAGCAATCGGGACCAGAACAAACAAGTTTTCATGTCCTTTTGGTGCAACCGATGGATCTGTTTTGCTTGGGTTGCAGATGTAAAGACTTGGGTCGTTTGGCCACTGAGGGTTATCAAATATTTCAGAAAAATTCTTCTTCCAGTCTTGGCTGAAAAGTAAATTATGATGGGTCAAGGAGGGAAGATTACCTTTTACACCCAAATACATTATTAGGGCGCTGGGCGCCAGAGTTCTTTTGTCCCAGTATTTTTTAGACTTAGTCCGATATTTTGGCTCTAGTAGTTCCTGTTCTGTATGATGGATATCCGCGTTACTGATTATTATGTCCGCAAACAGCTCCTTGCCACCTTTGAGTTTTACTCCAACAGCCGTCGCGTCTTTCACAATAATTTTATCTACAGCAGTGTTGAGCTTAAACTTTGCTCCGTGTTTACGCGCAATGCTCGCAAGCGCCTCTGTTATTTTGTAAATCCCACCCTGCGGGTAGTAGACGCCCATACTGAAATCTATATGACTCATAATGTTATAAATTGCAGGAGTGTTATAGGGGCTTGAGCCCAAAAAAACTAGCGGGTACTGCATTATTTTTTGCATTTCATCAGTTTTGAAGAATTTTCCTACGTAGCGGTCCATGTTTGTTAGGACACTTAGTTTTCGTCCTTCAACTGCCATTTCTTTGGTAAAAAAATCACGTACAGAGTCATAGTTTTTATACATGAAACGGTCTTTAGCGACGCTATATTGATACTCTGCTTGGTCAAGGTAACGCTTTAGCGCATCGCTTGCGCCGGGTTCTAGCGCTTCTACAGTTTTTAAATCTTTACTTAGATCAGAATAAATATCAACTTGTTTGTCTGCATCTTTGTAGAAAATTCTATAGCTTGGTCCAAGTTTTTTAAGGTTTAGGTGTCTATGGACATCCTCCCCAAGAATATTAAAAAAATGCTCAAAAACATCGGGCATCAAGTACCAACTTGGACCCATGTCAAAGGTAAATGTACCTGTTTTATTTTGTTTTCCGGTGGAAACTTGCCAAGTGCCATACGTGTCTTTCGATACAGAAAATACACTTGCTCGACCACCGACCATCTCGTTCTTTTCAATAACAGTTACGTCGTATCCACTCTTTGAAAGCAAGCAAGCAGCACCAAGCCCACCAAAACCAGAGCCAATAATTATGGCTGTTTTAGTTTTCATGTTCGTTCTTGAATTGCTGTTTCTCCAAAAAGATTACTGCAAATATTAGGAGGGCGTATGCAGCTCCTACTCCAAATGGAATTTTCTGAGCTATTCCAGCATTAACTCCTGTCCAAAATAGTAGAATTGCGAATCCACTATATGCGACAGGTGCTTTGACTCGCTCTGCTTTCCCCCAAAGTATGTGGAGTATTAGCGCTCCAATGAGTCCGCTAAGTAGCCATCCAGCAAAGTTAATCAATGGAACGCCGTAAAAACTACCAGGGCTATCCCATTTCCAAAATTCAAGTTTTACTATTGCTGGGTCCAACACTACGTCTACAATGGTCGCGAATATTGCCGTAAGAATAACCCGAGGGAAGTGTCTTGTGAATTTGCTTGCGAGCCAGAATGCTATTAATAGTATTGGCGGATATGCAAACGCTACTGCCCAAGGAGTTGTGCCAAGTAGTTTTGGACCCAGTACATCCGTGTAGCTAAATCTACCGTATGGAATACCAGTTTTAATTGCTGCAGTCTCAACGGCCAATGCGTAGATACCAAGCACGACTAAGATTAGGAGTCCAATTAGCTTTCTTTGCTTGATAACGCCGAAGTAACTAGGTAATGCAAAAAGTAAAATCCCAATAATTGGGGCAAACGTAGCAATAACATTTGGTATGTTTCCTGGATTCATTGATACAATTATCGCACATGAGCAAGTCACAACGAAGTCCACTTTTGCGTATTAGCCGGCCACGGTTTTGGGGGTATCTCTTTGGTCCGTTTTTAATAGGTATTGCCAGCGCCCCGGTAATTGATGCTTCTGTGCGGCTCGTATTACTAGGGTTATTTTTTACATTTCCGGCAAATTTACTAGTCTATGGATTTAATGACATTTTTGATTACGAAACAGATAAACATAATGAAAAAAAGAAAGGATATGAAGGCTTACTTTCGCCAAAATCTCGAAAACCGCTTCTAAATATTCTAGCGGTAGTTGGTATGGCTGGGATTCTTTTGGTTTTGCCAAGCAGTGTATCCCAGGAGGTAAAGTGGGCAATGACTGGATTTTACTTCTTTGGACTTGGCTATTCTGTACCGCCAATTCGTGCCAAAACAAAACCTTTTTTTGATGCTTACTTTAACGTTTTATATATCTTTCCAGCAGTTGTGAGTTACACATTTTTAGCAGGTGAACTGCCACTTCCACAACTTTTCGTAGCAGGCGCATTGTGGTGTGCGGCTATGCATGCTTATTCTGCGATTCCAGATATCCGTGCAGATCAAAAAGCGGGACTAAAAACAATCGCAACTGTACTTGGCAAACAAAAAACATTGCTATTTTGTGCCATTAATTACATCGGCGCAGCACTATTATCGGCATCTTGGCTTGGTTGGTTTAGTTTTGCCGCTTTAAGCGTATATTTGTATATTTTGTATCAGTCGCACAAAACAAATACTAGGCAGCAATTGTTCAGATATTATAGTTACTTTCCCATTGTAAATATGTCGCTAGGAATGGCACTATTTTTCTGGATTATACTAGTTGTAAATAGTTGACAAATGTGGTATAATGGCATCATGAATCGAAGTCAATTAGAACAAGTCTTGAACGACAACATCCGAGATCACCAGATAGGTGGTATTACTGATGGCATGACCCCAGAACAAGCATCTGATATTGGATTTGATACACCTGCGACAATAGAAGAAACATTAAAAAACATTTCTGAACGTAAAGTGGCCATTGCTCGATCTCTTGGTGGAGTTGTTTGTGGCGACTGCGGAAAAGTTTTTCCATGCCCGCACGGTGACGGTAAGCAAACTTTCGGAAATTAGCATGCCAAAACAATTTTCCACAGGCATCTCGCCTGAACAGCATCATGAATTAATGGTTTCACAGGATGCTCGCGAGGAAAGACGACAAGAAATATTAGCTCAACTCCCGGTTGGGCCTGGAATGATTATTAGAGGACGTTCTCGAGATTTTACACAAAGTCTATATCCGCCAATGCCACTCTCGGATGGATTAATTGAAGATTTAGGTCTGCGTTTTCAGAAAATTGGGGGGATTATTACGAGCAAATTTACAGAAAATATACCCGTGCTTGAAAGCAGAGAGAAATACGAAACATATGTCACGGGTGGCAACAGGAACAACAAGCGCTACGAGACGGATCCGCTGGAAAAAAAGCAGGCGAATCTGGCTCGACAACGCCAAACGCAGCACGTTAGTGACAGGTTGCATCGTGAAACATGGCTAGAATGGCAGACTTCAAAGGTGTTAGGGGCAGCTACGAGCCGGGTTAAGCGCGATATAAAGCTGGGCAGAACGTTAAATGAAACGGCAGCTCATATTTCAGCGGCAGCGCTTGAGGATTTTGGACATTCATTGCTAGAAAGCGACTCATACCGCGAAATACATAACGGTGGAATTATTGCCCGGAGAATTATTGAAACCGCATTACACGGTGCGGAAGACCACTCAATCCTAGCAGCAAATCCACCGGTCCTATTTTTACTCGTACAGCGTGAACAGGAGCGCAGAGAACAGCTTTGGGGCGATATGCTGGACTTGTACGAACAAGATGAATGGGGCGGTAATCGTAGAAGCTCTAATGACATAAGTGATGAACAAGTTAATCAGGAATTGATAGTTAGCCTGAATGCATCGTAGAATATAGTCTGCATATGAAACTAATTAAGAACTTACCGAAGCCGTTTTTTGTTTTGGCGCCAATGGACGATGTGACAGACACAACTTTTCGGCGTGTGGTGCATGAATGCGCGCCCGCAGACTTGTATATGACTGAATTTGCTAATGCTGATGGAATTCAGTCAGCGGGGAGAAAGGCAGTTATTAAAAAACTGTTGTTTCATGAAAGCGAAGGCCCACTTATTGCACAGATTTGGGGTGCAAAAGCAGAGAACTTTGAAAAAACCGCTCGTGAAGCCATGGAAATGGGATTTTTGGGCGTAGATCTTAACATGGGTTGCCCTGTAAAGAACGTCGTAAGCCGCGGGTTATGCTCTGGATTGATCGAAAACCGTGAGCATGCTCACGAACTCATCATTGCAGCCCAAAACGGCGCAGGAGCAGACAATGTTAGTATTAAAACCCGAATTGGCACTAAAAATTATGATGAATCATGGATTCGTTTTTTGCTAGAACACAAGCCTCCGATGTTTACTGTGCATTTCCGCACAGTAAAAGAGTTATCTAAAGTGCCAGCCCACTGGGAGCTTGCGGCTGATATTGTAAAGCTGCGCGATGAAATTTCACCAGAAACACTGATTGTTGGTAATGGAGACGTTGAATCTCGGGAGCAGGGTGAAGAACTTGCAAAAGAGTCTGGTCTTGATGGAATTATGGTCGGACGCGGTATTTTCAAGGATCCTTATATATTTGCCAAAAACAGCACCTGGAACTCTGTAAGTGAAGCTGATAGGAAAGAGCTGTACGCAAAACACATTAGATTATTCAAAGAAGAGTGGGAAGGCAAAAAGAACCCAGCCTTGCTTAAAAAGTTTGCCAAGGTATATATAGCCGAGTTCGATGGCGCAAAAGAGCTGCGCGATAAACTCATGCACACAAATTCATTAGATGAACTCTTACAAGTATTGCTACACTAAGTAGCATGATGAATCACGAAGATGAACATGTTCATTTAGGACATGAAACTGAAGAATCAAAAAAAGAATACCTGAAATTCGCAGGAGTAATTGGTGGAATATTTGTCACCGCTGTTTTTCTGGCGTGGGCGCGTGGATTTGAATTACATCGATTCATGGGTGATTTTATGGCTGTGTTTTTTATCGTGTTCGCGACATTTAAGTTTGTTAATCTAGAGATGTTTTCTGTAACATATCAGTCGTATGACATCATAGCAAAACGTTTCCCAATTTGGGGCTACGCCTTTCCGTTTATTGAAGGAATTCTAGGTGTTGCATATCTGTTGTTTGACCAAAATCAAACGCTTAATTTAATAACTATGCTAGTTACAGGAACTGCTGCAATAGGTGTTTTCAAGGAAGTACGCAATAAATCAAATATCATGTGCGCTTGTCTTGGAAACATAATTAAGCTGCCACAATCAAAGGTAAGTTTCATAGAAGATTTTGTGATGTTCAGCATGGCTCTCGCCATGATTTTAGTCTAGCGTTGATTCTGCCAGACTTGCACAGGTCTGTATAATAAATAGAGCGTATTAATTTAGGAGGGAAACTACAATGACATATACCTATTATCAAGGTGCGGTAAAAGAGCGGATGAGCAAACTTGCTTTACTTGCGATAGCACTGCTTTTTGGAGCGACTGCAGCAATCGGAGTTTTTGCTCCAGTACATGCTGAGACAAACATTATCAAAGTTACGCAAAGTGATCCACAAGGTTGGCAAGAATATAGCGTACGTGGTAATGGGTTAAGTAGTATAGATGGTATAGCTGATAGTCAAGGCGGTACTTCGTCACTTCAACAGTCATTTAGCGACTCAACAGGCAAGACGAATTTTGGAGTAGAATTGGATAATTTTGGCGCAGTAGATGAATTACAAAATCTAAGTTTTGAATGGTATCGAGATAGCAGTAGTACTGCCCCGGATCATCTAACTCCAGCTGTTGGAGTTTATGTTTCAGATGGCGATGGTAACTCATGGCTACTAAAATGGGAAGGTACTTATAACGGCTATCCTACTAGCGGTCCGGCAGCACCAACAGATGAATGGACTCAAGAAGACCTGTTGTCTGCCAATTACTGGAGAATCCCACAACTCGTTGATGGTGTTTTTGTGGGCTTTAATGGCTGTAACGCACCCGGTAATACTTACGAATGTTTTCAATTTGATCGTAGCTTGAATGATGACTGGCTTGAAGGATTTGAAATAGATGGTATCGAGATAGGTATCGGGTCTGGTTGGAATGGATCATTCCTATCATATGCAGACTTAGTCACAGTGAATGACACTACTTACGATTTTGAACTAGATACAGTTAACCCAACAACTAAAGATGACTGTAAAAAAGGTGGATATGCTGACTTTGGCTTTAGTAACCAAGGGCTATGCATCCAGTTCGTAAACACTGGTCGCGATAGTCGATAACAAATAACTGCACGAGTGTTTAGTTAACTCGCTAAATAAACAGAGCTCTCGGTTGAGAGCTCTGTTTAGTTTTAAAACGACTACTGTAACTTCTAAACTCTATCCATGACCTTTTTTCTTAAATCAGCCCAATCATCTCTGAAACTCTTGGGCATATGGTTAAACTGTTCATTTGCAATTTCATTCCATTTTCTACGCATAATTCCTCCTTATGACATGAACAACTATAACCTTAAAGGATTTCAGTGTCTGTAAGATTAGTCACATATACGATGATAGGCAATCTACTTGAATTCAGTATGGTGGGGGCGGTAGGATTTGAACCTACGACCAATCAGTTATGAGCCGACTGCTCTAACCACTGAGCTACGCCCCCATACAAATGTGTGGTTAACAGAGACGAGTATACCAGATTTTAGAAAATATTAGCGTGATTTTAGTTTTTGGCAGGCTTTTCTGACAGCTTCACTCCAAGTAGGGAAGGCGTGAACAGTTTCTGCGACCTGACGTGCGGTAAGGTGGTTTTGAACTGCTAGCGTAAGCTCATGAATCATTTCGCCAGCACGTGGGCTGATAATACTTGCTCCTAGCAGCGTTCCTTGCTTACCAGCGATAACTTTTACGAAACCGCTATCAACACCAGATGTGTTAGCTCTGCCAATTACAGTAATTGGAACAGCGGACACTTGGTAAACTATCTTCTTTTCTTGTAGTTGAGCTTCTGTATAGCCTACGCAGGCAACTTCTGGATCGGTGAATACACAGCGCGGAATTGCATAATACTTGGCTTTCATTTTGCCTTCACGGTGGAACATGTTGTGAGCAGCAATACGACTTTGGTAGGCGGCAGTGTGGGTGAAACGATACGGTCCAACAACGTCACCAGCGGCATAGATATGCTTATTACTGGTTTGCATGAATTCATTCACAGAAATTCCATTGCGGTTGTACTCTACGCCAGCATTTTCAAGTCCTATATCGGTGTTTGCTACTTTTCCAGATGCCAGCAGAATCTCATCGACGCTTACAGACTGAGTCTTGCCATTACTTTCAAAACTAACAATTTTTAGAGTTCCTTTTTTGGCTACTCGAGTTACCCGAACACCAGTGTGAACCTCTATGCCTTTTCGCTCAAACAATGCACCAAGAAGTTGTCCGACTTCCGGATCTTCTAGACAGAGTAATCTGTCTGCCATATCAGCAATGTGCACTTTTGTGCCAAAAGTGCTAAACAGTTCACTAAATTCACAGCCAATTGCTCCACCGCCTATGATAAAAAGTGACTTTGGTGGTTTTTCTAGGTCGATTGCTTCACGGTAAGTTATAAATCCTGCGTCCGTAAGTCCCGGAATTGGCGGAACGACTGATTTTGTACCAGTTGCAATCAAAAATTGTTTAGAACTAAACCGTTTTCCATCAACAGATATTCTCCAGGGATCAATAAAATGAGCATAACCGTGGATGGTTTCTATTCCTTCCTGAGCAAAGAACTCTGCGCCTTCCTGAGTGCCAGTATTACTAACGGTAATTGTTTTCCAGGCTTTAATTTTCTTATAATCAAAACCGACATTGGTTGCCTTCAGACCAAATCGCTCTCCTTCTTTGGCTGTTTTGTAGGTTTCTGCTGCTTGCAGTAATGCTTTTGTAGGAACGCAGCCAAAGTTTGGGCACTCCCCGCCAAGCTTTTCCGCCTCTACGACAGCGACTTTTTTGCCGGCTTGACGTGCTTGATGTGCTGCAACTCCACCTCCTGCACCTGTTCCAATAACAATTAAATCGTAGTCAAAATATGCTGGTTTTTTATGCTTAACCTTGTGCATGGTCTACCAGATTACTCGGTGATGTAAATATATATGAGCAGCATCTGGATTAATAGTTTGCAGTAGTGAGTGAGCAGTTTTACGGATATCGTTGCTGGTTACTTCGTGTTTTTTTTCTAGCCAGACACCAAAATCTTTTACCACTCTGTCGGCAATCACTTCTGCTGCACCTGGGTGTTCACGAACAGAAAGGCAGGCTGCATAGATGCTAGCATAAAGCTTTTTTTCGTCGTAGGCTTCGGTGTGTTGTCCGCGTTTTATAATATGCTTCATTTTATTTACCCAAAGTTCACTGTTCCGTTAGCTATTAAAATCAATATCCAACCTAGAGAAACTAACAATAATCCCATAAACAGTCGCATTGTTCCTTTGCTCTCTTCTTTCCATTTTGATACAGAGCTTATCTTTGCTCCACCAGCAACCATGATGAGTATCACAATAAGCGGAGCAATGAATATAAGGTTGTAAAGAACCATCATCATAAAGGCCACAAAGTTAAAGTCGATACGAAGAATAGTAATAATTGCAAGATAAGGCGCACCTGTACATGGCAGCTCAACTGCAGCTACGAATGCGCCAAGGAAGGCTATGCCGAAAACACTGGTTTTTGTCGTAGAATACTCGTGTATTTTATTGGCGAAATATGGAGGTATCTGCAAGCTAAAACCTTTGCCATACCAAAAATAATCTTTTATTTCGAATATTCCACCCAATACGACGAGTGCCGCCACGAATAATGATAAATACTCTGCAATAACAATAGGAACAGCAGCAAAGAAGTAGACGAGTCCAAGACCGGCGATCAAGTAAGTAGCAAAAATAGCACCAATATATACAAAACCGTTTAGCAGTAGTTTTCTGGTGCTACCACCTTGGCCCAAGATTACAGAAACCATCAGTATAAGAACACCAATTGCACATGGATTAATTGAGTCAATCGCTGCAGATGCAATTACCAGCCCTAATGTGGGAAGATCTATCATTATAACTCCTCCTCGTTCGTAGAATTTATGCAGGGTTCAGTTATGCACACAATATCATCATCAGGATTTTGTTCCGGTGTGTCATTGCATGGTTGTGGGTTTGCTGGATCATAGAGACACGCGTTGGAGGTTCCTGGACTGTCTGAATTTAATGGTAGATCTTGTGCATTTAATTCCGTCGGTCGGTTTACTTCGCGGATATAGCAAAGACTTGGATCGTATTCTTTGACCCCAAAGCTTGTACACTTCCCAACATCTTTAATACCATATTGTTCACAAATTTTATCTGTTGCAGCTTTTGGCGAGTCATATTCTACAATCACGCAATCACCAGGAGGGCCAAGTAGTGATTTGTCTCTCATGACGTAGCTTTTTGGATCTTCAAGTTTTTCTTGCGAATACGTATCGTCGTCTTCATTGAAGCTGTATACGAATACCTGTACTTCTGCCGGCGCAGCATTATCGTTACATCGTTGTCCGTTACGAAGTTGTAATACTTCACTCTCAGGACCTTGTTTTATCCATTCGCCGTTGTTTGTAGCAAGAGCAAAATTCTCTTCGGGCTGCGGGTCACCGTCACGTTGATCATCTTTGACAAATAATGCAGCACTGTCTTGGCTGATAGGAACATCAATACCAATGTCTGAAATTGAACCACCGGTAACAGCCATGAACTTCTCAAGTGAAGCGTCATATTCTTTTTCTACGACAACACCCTCTAGGTGAATGAACTTATCGTTATGTTCGTGGTATGTCGATGAACCGACTTTATTAGACAGAAAACCATCTGGATCTCGCAGATTTATTTCTGCACCACAAGACCAAAATTCTATACCAGCGTGCCAGTGAACAGGACCACCTGAGTCACTTTTTAAATTAAGATAGACAGTACTTCCTGTAAGTAGTAGTGTGCTCCCGGCCATGATTCCAGCCATTCCTATAAATAAAGGTAATTTAAAGTACTTTTGGATTTTATCAGGCGCTTTATTTACGACTACTGCAATTATCGTAAGCACTACAAGAACAATTGCCGATACCACGACAGTACGAACTGCCAGGCTACTTATTTGTGTTTCGAGATCCGCGGATGCCAGAATTTCTATCAAGGTGTTCCCACTCTACTTGTTTTTGCTTATGTTATAAAAACACTATAACATGTAGATAAGCATTAACGTAAATAGAAAAATAAAATTTACTATAGGGGGGATTCTTAATGTCAAGGTGGTATGAACTTAGTCCTGCGGCAGTACTCAAAAAGCAAAATGTAACAGCAGAATCCGGTCTTTCTAACACAGAAGCAACTAATCGCTTAAAACAATATGGAAATAATGAGCTCCACGGGGCTAAAAAGCTAAATCCTTTTAAATTATTCATAAGTCAATTTAATGACGTGTTAGTGATTGTTCTTATAATAGCGGCGGTAGTTTCTTTTGCTGTTTCCTTTGCAGAAGAAGGTGGTAGTCAGAAAGAATCATTACTTATTATTGCAATTGTAATCGCAATTGCACTCGTCGGATTCTTTAATGAATTCAAAGCAGAAAAAACAATCGAAGCCCTAAAGCAGTTAGTTGGGTTTAAAGCCAGAGTTCGCCGTGGAGGCGAGACCATGGAAATAGAAGCGATAGATGTGGTACCAGGAGACATAGTGCTTTTAGAAGCTGGGCAGAAAATCCCAGCAGACGTACGCATATTAGATGCAAGCGAGCTCAAGGCAAATGAAGCTTCGTTAACTGGTGAATCGTTGCCTGTTAGCAAAAACGCTGCGGTATATAAAGGTGATCTACCACTTGGCGATCAAAAATCAATGCTGTTTGCCGGGACCTTTCTTACAAACGGTACTGGAATCGGAGTTGTGGTAGCAACGGGTCAATCAACAGAAATTGGCAAGATTGCACAGTTAGTAAACGACGTCGAGGTAGAGGCCACACCAATGCAACAAAAACTTGATGACTTAGGTAAGAAACTCGGCTACGTAATTGCGGCTATTTGTTTGGCTGTGTTCTTTATCATCTTCTTTTTTGTCAAAGAAGAAGGACAATCAACGATACATCATGTAATATTTGCATTTACGGCTGCGGTAGCTTTGGCTGTTGCGGCCATTCCGGAAGGTTTGGCATTTGTGGTTCGTATTAGTTTAGCGCTTGGAGCACGGCGCATGGCTGGTAAGAACGCACTTGTGCGCAAGCTTTCTGCAGTAGAGGCGCTTGGGTCAACCGACATTATTTGTTCAGATAAAACCGGCACACTAACCAAAGGTGAAATGACTGTACGAAATATCTGGGTAAACGAAACAACCGTAGAAGTAAGCGGTGCGGGATACGAAACAGAAGGCGATTTCAATAAGAAACCTAAATCATTAGAACAATTACTTCTTGTAGGCGCTCTTTGTAATAATTCTAGCCTTCATAAAGGCGGGGTTATTGGAGATCCAACAGAAGGTGCACTTATTGTATCGGCTGCAAAGCTAGGGCTTACATCGGCGTCACTTTCTAAAAAATGGAAAAGAATAAAAGAGATTCCATTTAGCTCCGAGCGTAAAATGATGAGCAGCATACATAAATCTGGCAGTACGTATTTAGTAGCAACAAAGGGTGCAAAAGAATCAGTTTTAGCAAAATGTACTAGTTACGTCGGTAAAGATGGCAAATCTCACAAAATGACGGAAGCCATGAAGAAAACAATTGCAGCCCAAAATATTTCTTATGCGTCAGATGCTCTCCGTGTTTTGGCCTTTGCCTATAAAGAGGGCACGTCAGAGCCGAAAGGTAATTCTGTAGAATCTGGACTAACATTTGTAGGCTTGCAGGCTATGATGGACCCACCTCGTAAAGAAGTTATAGAGGTTATTCATCGTGTCCAGTCAGAAGCAGGTATGCGTGTAGTTATGATTACCGGTGATTATGTAGAAACCGCCAAGGCAATCGCAACAGAAATTGGGCTAAAAGGCGCAGCTATTTCTGGTCCAGAGCTCGATAAAATGACTCAAAAACAGTTTGAAGACCAAGTAGAGGACATTAGTGTTTACGCCCGCGTAAACCCAGAACACAAGATTAGAATTGTCCAGGCACTTAAAAAGCGTGGGCACCAGGTTGCGATGACGGGCGACGGCGTGAACGACGCACCAGCTATTAAAGCCGCCGACATCGGTATTGCCATGGGTATTACAGGAACAGACGTTGCCAAAGAAGCAGCCGACCTTATTCTGTTAGACGACCAGTTCTTGACTATCGTAAATGCCATAGAAGAAGGACGGGGCATTTTCGATAACGTCCGCAAGTTTGTTAACTTTCTCATCAGCTGTAACATTGCAGAGGTTATTGCCGTGGTGCTTGGTATCTTGCTGTTCAATGACCTTATTCTTACCGCCGCGCAGCTATTGTTTATTAACATCGTGACAGATGGCTTACCGGCAGTAGCTTTGGGTTCCGATCCTTCACAGGATAATATTTTGAGTTCTAAGCCTCAGCGTTTCCAAGAAGCAATTTTGACCAAGCGGGTGTGGGCAGAAATCATAATCTTTGGTTCGCTCATGAGCATACTTCTGGTTGGTCAGTTCTGGTACAACCGTGGCAATGAAAGCCACTTTGCGGCCGTATCGGCAGCTTTTGCCACTATGGTAGTTTACGAGCTCGTTAGGCTTATAGACATCCGTACAGACTACAAGATCAAGTGGCTATCTAACCCGTGGCTTACAGTAGCGCTTGTTTCATCATTTGCACTACAAATATTAGTCTTGTACTTTACTCCATTAGCACGTTACTTTGACGTTGGTCCACTTGCGGCTCACGATTGGCTTATTATGCTAGGCGGCTCGCTCTTCCTCATTACATTCATGAAACTTCTAAATCCAGTTCTAGACAGGATCATTAGCCCAGAACACTCCACAGCTTAGTAAACAGTATTGACAAATAAGCAAAAGCGGTATATACTGTTGTTGTTACTTCAAAAAATTAACATACAAAAATATGTAAGACAGTAACCGCTTGTTAGCAAACTTTAGTTCACAGCCACGGCTTAGAACGAAAACTTACTTTCAAGTATAGAAGAATCCGCGTATAGTAATACGTGCAGATTTAAAAACAAAAATACAAAAAGGTGCACTTGATTATAACTTTCGCAAATAATCAAGTGTGCCACTAAGAAAGGCATTACAAAAAATGTTAGGACTTGGAACAAAAGAATCACCAAAAGTAAAAGATGATAAATCTTCAAAAAAATCATCTGCTCAGAGCGATGAAGCAAAGAAGATTTTAGAGCAAATGGAAGCCAAAAAAGCCGACGGAGATTGCCCGTTCTGCTAGTCTCATCACTAACTTAATAAAACAACTAAGAAGAAATTCTTAGTTGTTTTATTGTCATTAGTAAATATATGACGCAAAAGGCGCTGGATTAAAAAAATTGAGCTAAGTTTGTTTTGGGTGTGTATCCGTTGGCGGTTCGTGAGACAATAAATGCATATGGTTTTTTTATCAGAATTCAATGAAGCACAATCTATATTCGAAATAATAGCTGGGCAGCCGTTTTTTGTGTCACTTCTGTTGGTTTCATCTTTACTATTTGCTCTGTATACCGTACTCGAAAAGCTAAAGGTAAAGGGGCTGCAACGTGTATTGACGTTAATACCAGTAATACTTGCAATGGCTGTTTTTTACTTTGAACACGGTCCATTAATTGCGACAGTCCTGCTTTCTGTCGGTTTTCTACTTTCATTTATCATGGCGTTTGCGCAGTTAGGTGGTGGGGATAATGGATAAACTAAAGACCATACTCCCCGGACTAATAAGTCATATAAAAAGCCTCCGCGATGTGCGTATCTTAGGACTCCATATCTTTATAATGATTGCGCTACTTGTAACATGGAATAGTGTTGGAGTAATTCAGACAAATTATGAACTTCAGCAGCAACTATCACGTATACAGCAAGAAAATAATATACGAAAACTACAGAATGATACGCTAGAGCTACGCAATCAGTATTTTGAGACAGATCAATACCTAGAATTAGCAGCTCGCAAGCAGTTTAATAAGGCAGAACCCGGGGAATCAGTTGTATTAATACCAAAAGAAGTTGCCTTGAAACATTCAACAGAAGAGTTAAAATTTGAAAAACCAGAAGAATCCGCTCCAACCAAGCCTAAATACCAACAAAATTTTGAAGCTTGGATGGAATTCTTTTTCCGCCGTAATGCGGAAATTTAAGTACTGTTAGCTAGTCAGTTACTTTTACGTCTTGCCAGAAAGCAACGTGGTTCCGAAAGTCGTGTTTTACGCGATCAATTGCTGAATCTTTAGCGTTAGGGTAGCCAAACATGGCATCGTCTGACGTTTTGCCGTCAACCGTCACGTTGTAATACTGGCAGTCGCCTTTCCACGGGCAGGTATAAGGAGTGTCTGACTTCTCGTAGACACCTTCTTTTACGCTGCTTAGCGGGAAGTACCAGTTTCCCTCTATGTAAATTAAATCTTCCTTTGGCGCTTCAGCCACAGTTTGGCCGTTGAATACTGCTTTCATTATTTTATCTCCAATATTTCGTCTATTTTTTTACGATCAAAACCTAGTATGTTTTCTTCTTTGCCATCTTTTTCTATGATGGTGAATGGTACGCCTAGTTGACCACTCTTGTCATAAAGCTCTTGAGCGATTTTTGGATCTTGATCGGCATGCTTTTCGCTGTACTCAATTCCTTTATCTTGTAGGTACCCTTTTAGCATTTTGCAGAATCCGCAGGTAGCGGTGCTATAAATTGTGATCTGTGCTGTAGACATGATGTCCTCCTCCTATGTAACTTTATTTGCAGCTATTAGATTTGCAACGGCTACAACTGCAGGATCTGTGAGCCGTGGCCGATAACACATTTTCTGTCCATCGCGTGTCTTGCTTACCAATCCAGCTAACTCAAACATCCGAAAATGTTGCGATGTGGCTGAGACTGAAATGCCCAGCAGGGTTGATATTTCCGATACGCAAAGGTTGTTGCCGTCTAACAATATTTCAAACAATTTGAAACGAGTTTCATCGCCAAGAAGTTCCATGACTTTCTGTAGGTTATTAGAATCTTGTTCCATCTGTTCCCTGTATTTAAACGTTTAAGCAACTACTTAATAGTACACCTTTGATTAGTGTTGTGTCAAGTTGCTATATACGCCTAAGTAGTTGCAAAAGCTTTCCCTTAAAGCCAGTCGTTGCCTCTTCGATCACAAAATCAGCCGCGAGTTGTTTGAGGGCTATACCAATGGTTGGATAAGTAAATATGGTCTTGCTAAGATCCTGAACTGTTGCGTGTTTTTTGACGAAAGAAAGCAAGTTGATAATTTCAGAAGCGTTTTCGCCAACAATTGTTGCACCAAGTAGGGTCCCTTTAGGTGTTACGAGCAGCTCTATGAATCCGTCTGCATTATCAGTTACTGGCTTATCTATATGATCGTAGTTTGTGCGCAGTTTTTTAAAGGCGATTTTGTCAGATTCAAGACTAGTTGTCGTGTGTCCAATGTGGGCAATTTCTGGGGTGGTGAATGTTGCCCATGGAATATCGTTCACCGCAGGGTTAGAGCTAGAAAAACCATAAAGTGCATGTTGGACTACTTTTGCAGCCTGCTCTCCGGCTGCATGGGTAAACTGAACGCCTCCATTACAGTCACCAACTGCGTAGATGTTTTTACTACTAGTCCTAAGTTTCTCATCAACCACAATCCCACGCTTATTAACGGATACCCCAGCTGCATCCAGTCCACTTGGTAAATTCGGCTGCCTACCAGTTGCAATCAAAAGATGTGATGATGAGATGGCTTTTTCTTCTTCGTTTTGTTTATAAAAAGTACTTATACTATCCGCTTGTTTTGTGATTTTTGACGCATTTGCATTTGTGATTACGGATACTCCCATGTCGAGCATGCTTTTTGTAAGTATTTCAGAAACGTATTGCTCTTCACGCGGGAGTAATCTGTCACTACTTTGTAAAATCGTGACTTTCGACCCGAGCATGGCAAATGCTTGACCTAGCTCGCACCCTATTGGTCCACCACCAATTACCGTAAGTGACTGAGGTAATTCAGTAATATCAAATACAGTTTCATTTGTGAGATAGTTTATTGCTTCTATTCCATCTATTTTAGGAACAAATGCCGACGAACCAGTAGCGATAACTATTTTCTTTGATTTAAGAGCTTGTTGATTTACGCTAACAGTTTCTTTATCCATTAATACTACTTCACCGTGAAAAACGTCTATTCCAAGTTGAGTAAAATAGTCGTCGTTGTCATGCGTACGTTCAATATGTTTTCTTGTTTGATTAATATGTTGTTTCACTTTTTTAAAATCACAGATTATGTCTGCACCAGTTGAGTATTTGTTTTGTTTTGCACTCCAAATCGTTCTCGATGCGTGAATGAGTGATTTACTTGGAACGCACCCAGTATGCAGACATTCACCACCAAGTGAGTCAGATTTTTCTATTAATGCGACTGAGGCGCCAAGTTTAACAGCAGTTTCTGCAGCAACAAGTCCTCCTGAGCCAGCTCCTATAACAATAAGGTCATATATGGAAGTTTTCATATTATCTACTATGGACTAATAACGCTACAAAGCCACTATTTATCAAGGCTTGTGAGTATTTGAAGTGTTTTAATGTAGGCTTTTAGTTCCTCCCGGGTAAGTTCATTATAAATTGTTTTTCTAAGATGATCTCTAAGATCGCGTTCAATAACTCTGCAAGTTTTTTTATAGGATTCCTTAATCATGACAATTTTTGCCCTACTATCGACAGTACTGTCTGACCTTACGACAATTTTCTTAGACTCTAATAAATTCACAGAGTTCGTCATAAATCCAAGTGTTGTGCCTAGATGATTACTGAGGTCGGTGATTCTCATACCTTTATTACCCGTATCATATATTGCGCCGATTATGTACCACTGCATAGCACTGAGCCCATATTTTTTTAGACATGAATCTTTATAGGCCCGAAGAGAACGGTGTGACGCTGACTCTAAACGGCCAACATGGTAAGTAGCTATGCCTTTAAGGTCTAGGTTTTCTACTGTTTGTATATTTTTTCTTGACTTAGTCATTACACAAGTATACTATAGATTTACATTTACTTTGTAAAGTAAATAATAAGTATATTAATAAAGGAGTAAAGAAATGAAGAATTCACAAGGAAATATCGCAATAGCGGTAGTAACCATGGTAGTTGGGCTTGCACTAGGTATTGGCATCGGTAATGTAATGAATAATGACAGCGGAGACGATAAAGGCTCGCAAAGTTCATCATCAGCACCTAAGACCGACACAGGCGCAGCTGATCTACGTGCACTATTAAATAACCTAGAGTCAGAGCATGTTGACCTAGCAAGCGCGGCGACTCGTGCTGGATTTGATGGTGACCCAACATTTGCAGCAGCGGCAGCAGCACTTGACGAAAACTCAAATGAGCTTGCAGACGCAGTAGGAAGTGTTTACGGCGACGAAGCTAGAGAACGATTCTACGAAATTTGGGCAAGTCACATTGGATTTTTTGTTGACTACACCGTAGCAGCAAAGGGCGGTGATCAAGCTGGAATGGACAAAGCCGTACAAAACCTTAATGGTTATGTAGAAGCAATATCAACATTCTTAAGCAGTGCAAACCCGAATCTTCCAAAAGATGCAGTAGCTCAACTTGTTACTGAACACGTTGGTCTATTAAAGGATGCAGTTGATCAGCATGGTGCTGGTAACTACGAAGCTTCATATGAAGCACAAGATAAGGCTCGTGTACAAATCACGACTAAGATTGCAGACACACTAGCTGGAGCTATTGTGACTCAAAAGCCTGAAGCATTTCCTAACTAGTCTATAATTGACTACGGAGTGTTAACAACAATTGCGGGATACAGGGGCAATACAGCTCTCGTATCCCGTATTTATTAAAAGGAGGAATACAATGAGTAAAAGTACAATTACAACCATAATAGTTGCAGCAGTAGTGCTGCTTGGTGGAATTACGATCTTCGCGCTTTCGGGTTCTAGTGACGATAAAAATTCAAAGGATGACCACTCATCATCTATGGGTGCTGATACCGAATCAATCATAACTACTAAATCAGATGAAAATGCAGAAGCACAACAGACGAATACAGTGGCAATTGAAGATTTTAGTTACCAGCCACAAAAAATTCAAATTAAAAAAGGTACTACTGTAACCTGGACAAATAAAGACGAAGCCCGTCATGATATAACGCCCGACAGTCCAAGTGATGACTTTAAAGCAAGTGAACTGTTAAAGCAGGGCGAAAGTTATAGCTTTACCTTTGATAAGGTTGGGACATATACATATTTCTGCTCACCACATCCATATATGAAGGGTACTGTTGAGGTTATAGAGTAATGAATAAAAAGAGAATATTAGCGGTAGCAGTTATTTTACTGGTTACCGTTTCGATAGGATTATTCGCATCTTCCAAGCTCAACAATAAGTCATCTAATTCTGCCGCAAATACAGTTTGTGACCTTGGAGTAACATGCGTTGACTTATACGATAATGGAGCTAGTCTTGATGAAGTTTCCGTAAAGGTAGGGGAATCTATTCAATTCAATGCTAAAGGTAGCTCAGTGTACCATCTTGCCAATAATTCAGACCAAGGCAGTCTTAGTCATGATCATGGCTCAGCCGAAAAAGAGCATATTTCATCAGGGGATTTCTCGGGAGACGAGGCTTGGCTTGTAAAGTTTAGCGAACCAGGGACATTTAACTTTTCTGACGAAAACAATCCTGAAATTAAGATTCTTGTCGTGGTGTACAATCCAGAAGGTGGAGCAAAGCTGGAGTAGATTTGATCATCTAAACTTCTGTAGCTAGTCTCTTTATTCCACAGTTTTCTAAAATATCTAAGAAGGACAAATAAGGGAATTATGAATACAATACGGTCGACTATGGTTAAATATACAAAATGATAAATTTACTTTTAAAACTCCATATAGTTTCGGCGATTATCGTCTGGTCCATCTCCGTTTATTCATTCTATGCTTATTCTTCAATTAGTAATCGTAATCTATTGATTACTTTGCGTAGGTTACTAATTACGGGCCTGGCATCTAGTAGCTTACTCGGCTTTGCTTTTGCACTGTCTAAAGGTAATTTAAGTCTAGGGGTATGTGCCAAAATTGGGCTATATATGGCTCCTGTTTTGCTAGCTACGTATCTCATGCAGGCAAAAATTAATGCCATGAATCGGCTGATCGTAGAAGAACATGAATCTTGATATACGTAGAAAGTTATTCTACGTACTTTACTTTTTGCAAATATTTTTTCTTATCTTTGTTTGGTGGCAAAATAGCGGTCCGCGTGTAAAAATTGGTGGAGGTCAGGCCCTTATTTCACTTGGTGGATTATTTGGTTTAATGGCTGGATTCTTTTTTCTTTATCAAATGATACTTATTAGCGGGACTAAGTTTTTTGAAAGATCGTTTGGACTTGATAGACTGGCAAGAATTCACCATACAACTGGATTAGTTGGTTATGGATTTTTGATAGCACACGTACTGTTTATTATTACTGGATATATGGCATTGACTGGAAATAACTTTATTGCACAGTATTTTGAACTAAAGAACTCTCTCCCATATATTCTACTCGCGACTATATCTTTGATTCTTCTTGATTTGGTTATTGTCACCTCAATTGTAATAGTCCGAAAACGTCTTAAATATGAGTTCTGGTATTTCGTACATTTATTAGTTTATTTTGCAGTACTTTTAGCTTTTTTCCATCAGGTCGCAAACGGGCAAAACTTATTGTCTAGTAAAGAGTTGCGCACGTACTGGTATGGTCTTTATTTCGCAGCATTTGGCTTAGTTTTGTGGCGCAGATGGTTTTTGCCGATTTATTTAGAGTTTAAGTTTAAATTCCGAGTGAAAAAAGTTGTCAGAGAAAATAATTCAGTTGTGTCTATATACGTTGAGGGAAAAGATATCTCACGTTTTAAATATGATGCCGGACAGTTCAATCTATGGCAGTTTTGGCAAAAAGGTTTACGAACCATGCATCATCCGTTCACTATTTCATCTAGTCCAGGTGATTCGTATCTTAGATTGTCGGCTAAAGCAATCGGTGACTTCACCAAGAAACTTGATAAGCTAGAAAAAGGAACCCCAGTACTGATAAGTGGGCCTTACGGATTATTTTCTAACCGGGTAAGCACAAGAAAAAACCGGCTTTTTATTGCTGGCGGTATTGGCATTACTCCAATTCTATCAATCTTACGTTCTGGTGTTCAGCCAAATGATGTATTGATTTATGCCGCCCAAACTATAGATGATGCGGTGTTTTCAGACGTGTTTTTAAAGCTCAAGGAGAAGGGTTTAAAAACTATATTTGTACTTAGTCAGGAAAAAGTTAAAGGTACGTACGAAGGTTATTTGAGTGGAGAAATTCTAGACAAAGAGATCAATGGACTAAAAGACCGAGATATTTGGCTGTGTGGTCCTCCGCCGATGATGAAAGCTGTAGAAAAATTATTAGACGAAAGAAAGATGCCAAAGTCACAAATTCATACTGAGAAATTCCGCCTTTAACTATCGGCTGCGAGTGCGCAGGCGCAAATTTGCAAGGTAATGTTCTATGCTAATTTGGGGGTGCGTACGCAGGTACTCCATGTGCTGATCAACAAAGGGAATGACACCGTCTGGGTATTGATCGGCATCTGCACTAAAGCTATCACTGGTATTATAGTCAATACTTGTTACAAGTGATTCTAGTTTTTGTTTTGCTTTTAATCCTTCTTCGGAATCAAAAAAATTAGTTCTTTTTTTCGTACTTGGCACTATGAAACCTCGTTACTACTTAGTTGAGAAAAGTGCATTTATTAATGCAACCTACCCCTTTATTATATCACACAGTCTAACTACGCTACGCGGGCATGACTGGCTGGTACAAACGTCAAAGCGTATCCAATTTGTCCAGCACGTCCTGTTCGTCCAATACGGTGAATGTAGTCATCGTATTGCCGAGGTATAGAAAAGTTTATTACATGCGATACGTCTGCAACGTCAATACCTCGAGCTGCAACGTCTGTTGCAACAAGTACTTTAACTTTGTTGCTTTTGAACTTATCAAGAGCACGTTGTCGTTGGCCTTGAGATTTTCCACCGTGAAGTGCATCTGCTTCAAAGCCTCGGCTTACAAGTTCTTTGCTGAGTCGCTCAACACTACGCTTCGTTTCATCGAATACGATTACTTTAGAAACTTCTTGCTTGATAAGTAGATCATGTAATTTTTGCATTTTTTCAGATGTTCCACCAAACGTGACAACGTCCTGGTGGATATTATCGTTACTTGCGCTTGGCTTTAGCATAATTGTTATTGGGTCATTGACAAAAGTATCAATAAGCTTTCGAACCCGCGGGTCCATTGTTGCAGAGAAAAAGAATGATTGTCTTTGCGGTGAAAGTTGACTCAAAATTTCTGTAACATCGTTGACAAAACCCATGTCTAACATTCGGTCAACTTCATCGAGTACTATAAGATTAAAGTTCTTTAATTTTAGGGTACCTCGACCTAAGTGGTCTTTAATTCTGCCTGGAGTTCCGATAACTACATCTGGATTATGACGTAGATCTCTTAGCTGCTGACCCATGCCAGTTCCGCCGATAAGAAGAGTTCCAAATAGACCGGTGTCTTTTGCAAGTTTTCTGCACTCAACTTCAATTTGTTGAGCTAATTCACGAGTTGGGGCAACAATAAGCGCACCCTTTGCATCACCGTATACCAATTTTTGAATGACAGGCAGCATGAAAGCAGCAGTTTTGCCAGTTCCAGTGCTTGCAACACCAATGATGTCTCTTCCTTCAAGAGCGACGGGAATCGCCTGATCTTGAATAGGAGAAGGAGACGTATATCCTTGTGTAGCTAGGTTTTTCTGTAGTAATTCGTCTAGATTGAAATCACTAAACATATTTTGCGGTGTAAATGCTGCATCTTCTTTTGGTTGGGCAGCTTTTACAAAACGAATAGGGTCGATGTATTGACCGCCGCCCGCGCGCTTACGATTATTAGATGAATGATTTGAACGCCCATTTCGGCGCCCATTCGAACTAGAGTTCCGCTGTGAGCGGTATGCATATGACATAGAGAATAATATCCTTGTTTTGATTTAGTTAGTTTTACTCGTTATTGCTAAGAACAATGCGAGTAAAAAAATGTTCACAAACTCGGATTATTAAAACAATTCCATATATTGTATAACAGAAATTATTAAATTGCAACCATTAAACACCCCTGCTTCACCCTAAGAAGGGGTGTTGTCAAGAGAATGCCAGAGGTGCATACAAGCAATAGTCCTATATGGTTTCCAGATGGCCGCCTTAATTTCAAGATCTTTTTTGGCTGGGAGCTTTTCCCAATTATACAGCTGAATCATTGCACGCTGTAAGCCTGCGTCGTCAGGCGCAAACACATCAGGTCTCCCCAGGGTAAACATCAGAAACATTTGTGCAGTCCAAACACCAATACCTTTTACATTCGTCAGTTCTGTAATTGCATCTTCATAGCTAACTTTGCCCAGGTGCTTATAAACATTGGGATTTTTATGAAAATGAAGTGCCAAATCTTTTAAGTATGCAGTTTTTTGTCGGGATAATCCGATTAACTTCTTTTCTTCATCACTGATATTTAGGACTTTTATAGGGTTAAGTTTAGTTACGCTCTCGAATCGTTTAAAAATTGTATGAGCAGCTGCAACAGAAACTTGTTGTCCAATTATTGAACGACAAAGCGAAGTAAAGTAGTCGGTTGGATTAGTTCTAGAAATTAAGTTTTGCCCTATTATGAGTCTGCCAAGTATTGGATCTTGTATTTTCAGATGTTTCTCAGCCATGGCAATAAATTTGTCAGTCATTACATGATAATAACTTACATAAAGTAAGATAGTGTAATGACGCGTAGTTTATTTTTAACCATTGCAAGCCAAGCTTCATTGGCCATTACACTTTGTATATGCGTGCTTATTCGGCCTAGTGTTTTAATTTCACTGCCACAAGGAGGGCTGAGCAATTACGGTACAGAAAGTCAGACAATTGTTGTGTTTAGTGTTGGGTTTTGGGTTGCTACAGTCTTTTTATTAATTGCTGCAAAAAAGTCCCAAGATATAAGACTCAAAAAAACTATGTCTTTCTTTGCCGTGCTTTTAGCGCTACTTATTATCAGTACCTACCCGTACAGAATAAATACTTTCTTTGAGAATATTCATATATTAATTGGATTTACGGTCGGCACGTTTCAATTAATCAGTGCATATTTATTGGCTCGTTGGGTTCATTTTGACAATGTGAGCAGAATTGCTGGACTGTTCTTGCTGGGCAGTATCATAACCGGTATTAGTACTATTTTTTCAACAGGACTGCTATTTACATCCCAACTGCTCGGTGGACTAGGATATGGAACTTTACTGGTACATTACGCAAATTTTAAGGAAACAAAAGGGGAATCCAATGTGTAGAAGTATAAAAACACTTTATAATTATGATCCGCCTGCAACTAAAGATGAGATCGAAGCAGCAGCATTACAGTTTGTGCGCAAATTGTCGGGGTTTCAAAAACCTTCAACAGTGAACGAGATTGCGTTTAATAAAGCAGTCAAACAGGTAGCCATTATTTCAAGTGAGCTACTAAGTAAACTAACAACATCTGCAAAACAAAAAAATAGAGAAGAGCAGGCTGATAAAGCTCGAATTCGCTACGCTTCTAGATAGCTTTGGGTTTTTTTGGTTTCTTGACTTCTTTGCGACCGCGATCTTTTGACATAGTTTTCCTTCAAGTTACGTGTATTTATCATACGCCTGATATTACTATTGCCAAAACGCTTATTTTTGTTCGACTCTTGATTCTACGCCAATCAAACCCACGATGCTTAGTATGGCTAGAACAAAAAAACCTTTCTGAGCAGTAATCAGTCCAATTCCTAAAAACCATACTGTGTAGCTAACATAGATTGGTTCGGGTATGTAGTTGTAAACCCCTTTGAGTTTTCTGGTAGGACTGCCAAAAAAGTTTCCGTTACCAAGTGCCTGAAAGCCAATTTGTTTTATGGCGGCAATAAAAATAACTAAAGCCAAAGACATTACAAGGGCACCAACGACGGCATAGGACTCCGCGATTCTCCACGAAGAATTTGATATCAAGAACTCAGAAATAATGAATAATCCCCAAAAGATGGATATGATTATTCCGTGAACACGACCAGCGTTTTTGCCAAAACGATCATACAAGCCACGCGTTTTTTGCAAATAAATAGTAATTGTATTTACGCCAATTGCAAGAATAAGTGCACCTGCAGACAAAAAGTCATAAAACGTCATTAAATAAGTATAGCCTCAAAAAGCGAGATTTAGCTGTTTTCTAGTAAATCTAAGTCGACCTCAAGGTCGGCAATGCGTTCCTGAAGCTTCTTCTTCGAGTCCTTCACACCTTTGTTGTAAAGATCTGGACCGATATGCTGTGCGATAATATCGAGCACCTCCTCGGCCGCAATAATGCCAATTTCTTGATCAAAAGTTTCGCGGTAGTGACCAATAATTGCTTCTATGCAAGTTTTTTTGACTTCATTAGAACTTACATCCCATTTTCGTTTAATCTTCATATGGATAGTATACAAACAAATTAGGAATCGACATTATCGTCGTACAAAAGTGAAATTTAATTTAAATTAAATTTAGATGTGCGTTATTTTTTGTCTTCAGAACCTTTAATTGCAGACTCGATAACGTCTCGGGGGAGTGCTGCAGATGCTAGAAGCGCATCCTTGGCAGTATTAACTGCATCGCCACCGACTGAGGTTGCAGCTTCCATGACACCGCCAACCGCAGACTGTGCTGCTTCAGCTGTATCTTCTCCAACATCACCAGCTGCCTTAATTGCTCCAGAAACGGCCGCAACTGCCGCTGCACCAATGTCTCCACCGGTTTCTGCGGTACCTTTTACAAGACCTTGAGCAGCACCAAATACAGAGCCCATGACGTCGCCACCTACAGATGAAACACCTTTGATGACGCCGCTCATTGTGCCAGTGACAGTTTCTGTCAAAGATGCCCCAACATCACCAGCAGCTTTTGCAGAGCCACTCGCCACAGAAGCTACTGCGTCTACAGTCGAACTTGCAACTTCGCCTGTTCCACTTATGACGTTAACTACTTGGTCTTTAACTGTTGTCGTCACCGATCCGACGATATCGCCGGTGCCTTTTATTGCAGCTGATACTGCGTTCGTTGCTTCGTTAATAATTTTATCAATCATAAAGTCTCCTTTGTTTAATTACCATCTATAGTTTACCAGCTGAAAAGCTGCGTGGCCAATACAACAGGTACAGGACTCTCTATCTCAGCCGATTTAAAGATCAACTAATATACTCATGTAAGTATTCTTTACTAGTGTTTTATAAGTGGGAGTTCAACAAGTGGTAAGCCAGCAGCGTCTGCTAATTCACGAATTTGCTCTTTACTGAAGGGTGTTTCTTCTGTTGGATCTTGTGGTTCAACCCAAAAAAACGCTTGGGCAGAAATTTCTTTAGCTCTCAAGAGGACTTCATTATGGTCATGTATTTGCGTTGATTCCATGAGTTTATCAGGGTCTTGAACTGGATAATTCTGAACTATTTCATCATATGTTTTGTCCTGTGTGTAAATGTCACGGTAGTTCGTGGCTAAAATACTCGATTCTGGTGCTGAAAGTATAAGTCCGTGGCAAGCAGACGTCCCCTGGAACAACACGGGGTGATCCTGATCTACGAGACTACTCGATAAAGTTTCCATTTTGTTCAGGATTGAGCAGTTATTAACAAGATATTCTACAGGTTCGGCATCTAGATTCAGTGGGTCCGTTACGCCACTGTCGATATGCAGTAAGAATCTAAAAGATGTCGGGTCAAAGTCTAAAGGATTAGATAGATTGCCCCAAACAGGGACTGTATCTTGTTCGTGACTGATTTGTAGATTTTCGTTCATTTTGATTTTTAATTAACATCTATATTATATATACTTAATAGATATTTGTCAAGTAGCTTTGTTGAAATCAAACATTGACTAGGGGTGTTTAATCTGTTAATTTATAGATTGCTATTTGCTATCATGCAGATTGATATCGCGGGGTAGAGCAGCGGCAGCTCGTGTGGCTCATAACCACAAGGTCGGAGGTTCGAGTCCTCCCCCCGCTACCAAGGTTTGGTTATCTCATTCGTGAGGTAAGCAAACCTTTTTTAGTTGTGTTAGACTCGAACCGAAAGGCGAAAACAGCCAGTGGCTGTTTGAGTTTTCCTTGCTTGGCCGAGCGAGATGCTTTAGCTCTCGAGCGAGCAAATTTAGGCGAGTCCTCCCCCGGTTTATAAAAATATGAGACAAAATTGAAGAAGCTCAGCTTCTATCATATCCAAATATTACTAAACTTTGTCGAATATTTTGAACAATGGCTGGAAATCTTCAGATTTTACAAATATCGTTATTTCATTAAAAGTTGAAACGAGCTCCACAATAGTGATTCCGCTTGCTGCAATGTCCAGAAGAATTGTTGCATACACTGCATGAATTTCTGAACTATTTATTGGTAAACCAAGACAAAGAGCAGATAGCTTAGTGATTTTTCTTAGCTGGGACTTTTTACTCAGTAATTTTTCATCCTCCGAACTAATAATTATGGTATGTTCGTTCGTTCCTGTAGTTTGTACGAAATATCTAACTGAATCTGCTACAGTTTCTGCGCCTGTGTGTCCTCTAATATAGTTAAGCGCACTGAGATTATGATAGGAGCCATTGATTTGAATATTCTGAGGTTTTAGAAAAGCACCGACTACGTCTTTGGAAGATTTAGTAGAATATCTTCTTAGCGCCATCGAAATACTCTCAAGATTAACTTTTTGGCCTAACTGAGTTTCGATATTACTCCGAAAGAATTTAGCTACTGCTCTAATATTTAACATATCAGAGGTTAATAAGACTGCAATAAGTGGGTTTTTATCAAGTTCTACTCTTGTGAGTTCGGATATAGTTTTCATGTTATAAATATAACACATTCTGTAATATTTGCAATAAAACAACAAAAATTTTATAAATATTTTTAAATGTCTTATTGTTTCTTTGTGCAAATAATTAATAGGAGTGAAAGAAATGAAATATAAAAGAGCTTTTCCGACTTGTAGAACTTCAAGAAGCCAAGAAGTACCAGATACATATAATGAATTGTTTTGTGAAGGGGAAATGCCTACACCTGATATGACAGATTTACTAAGGAGTCAGATCGAATCACACAGTGGAGACCCTGCTTCGGACGCATACTATGGCCCTATAGCAACGCACTCGATATACCTAGACACTCAAGAAATACCTTTACTTGGATGGCAGGAAGTAGTTCTAAGAAGGGTGAGGTTGAGGCAGCTTGGCTGGAACGCAATCAGTGGGGTGCTAGTAGATTCGTGGAGTAGACCAATGGATTCACTTATGCGATTTTTAGACAGAAACCAGGAATCAAAAATCAGAGCAAACGAATTATTTCTTGGGCCTTATTGTTCCAGCGACGATATTCTCAAACCTGGAATTATGGTTTATGACCCTATACTACATAAGCCAAATTCCACTCATTAAAATAGTGAATAAATAATCTAGAGAAAAGGAAATAATATGAGAAATGAATACTATGAAGGCGTAGTGGTGTCTTGCGTGATGAACGTGAGCATGAACTGCATACCAGAAGGCACAGTAACACGCGAACAATATATGAGATATGGCGGGATGTTACTTAGAGGCAGAGCAGATGCACAGCCTATAGGTATTGTTGAGCCAGCAGAGGAACAATTAAAAGAGTTAATTGTGGATCAGGCACACGAGCTATACGAAGGTGGTCGCCAAGATAGATGTTTAATTTAGTTGAGACAAGCTTGATTAATTTAACGAAATTAATCAGTCTGGCCACCACGCATATGACTGCAAAAAACAGAGGTTATTATCCTCTGTTTTTTGGTATAGTGACTACATGGATTCATTAATTCCATTTTACCAAGCTTTTCCAACACCTGGACATCCTAAAGGCGTACATTGCGTAGAAACTGCACTAAAGATGATTCTAGGCTATTTTGAGCCTGACCGGGAATATTCCATAAATGAGCTTGAAAAAATCACAGCGAAAAAACCTGAAAAGGGTAGCTGGAGCTTTGATTGGTCAATATGGTTTGTTGCGCAAGGATATAATATAAAGCATTATTCTACTTTTGACTTTGAAGCATTCAAAAGAGACGGTGTTGAATATATACGACGTGATTACGGTGATGAAATAGCGGACTGGCAACTTACGAATTCTGACATAGGGCGCGCTAGGTCATTAGTAGATGAGTACTTAGAAAAAGTGGAAATTGTAAATCGCAAACCAACAATTGAAGACATACGATCAGAAATAAGTCAGAAGTCGGTTGTTAAGCCGATGGTGAATAGTAACGTTTTAAATAATATGAAGGGCTACGAAGGACATTCAGTAGTAGTTCTAAATATAGACAATGAGTATATTTGGTTTCATGATCCTGGATTACCAGCATTTAAAAACAGAAAAATTAATCACGAAAAATTCCAAAGTGCCATGAATAGCTTCGGTGGTGAAATGGATGTAATAAGAAGGCCACGATGAAAGATATTGAATTTCTGAAAATGGCTGTTAATGAAGGTAACAAGGTAGAACAACCATATAATTTTGGTGCTGTTGTAGTTAAAGACGGAAAAATAATTGCATCCGAACACAACCACGTCACAGAACAGCATAACCCCTTTCTTCATTCTGAAGTGTGTGCAATCATCGCAGCTTGCAAAGTATTAAAAACCCACCATATTGATGGGGCCGTTCTTTATTCAAGCCACGAACCCTGTACGATGTGTTTAAGTTGTGCTGCATGGGCGCATATAGACAGAATAGTGTTTGCAATTTCAGCAAAAGAACAAGATTTTAATTATGAATTCAAGAATCCTGATACTATGAATCTTTCAAAAAATTTAGTTAAGCCAATTAAAATAGAACACTTAATTTTGAGTTAATAACTTCCAGCGACTTAACTCCTCAAGGATAATGTTCTAAGACGAAGCAACCTGGGCTACCAAGGTTTGGTTATCTCATTCGTGAGGTAAGCAAACCTTTTTTAGTTGTGTTGGACTCGAACCGATAGGCGAAAACAGCCGGGGGCTGTTTGAGTTTTCCTTGCTTGGCTGAGCGAGATGCTTTAGCTCTCGAGCGAACAAATTTAGGCGAGTCCTCCCCCCGCTACCAAGAAAAGAGTCCATCCATGCGATGGGCTTTTTTCTTTTGTTTCGTAGATACGACGAGAACCAGATGCGTGATCGAAAGCGCTAACTTACTATTTCAATTCATCAAAATATAATCATTAGCTTTAGTCTTATTTCAAGCAGCCATCAAAACACCTTGAATTTGGCTGGTTGCAAGATCGCCAAGTGACCTCGGCAAATTAACCCCCCAACAGTGGTCTCCATTTTCAACTTTTACCGCCGTATGGTTTGTTTCGATGACATATTTTTGTAATTCTATCGGCGAACAGATCGGGTCATCATCACCAAATGCAAACTCAATTTGGACAGATGGTACTTTTCGCTCTAGTGCCTCTACTCTATCTAGTAACTTTCCTCGAGTAAAAGAGAGCCACAAACTAAGGTTTATTGGCCTCCAGATTACGTCTTCGATGGTTTTCAGTTTGCTCGATAATTTCATAGCTAATGAGCCAATGTTCTCAGGAGTAAGTATAGAAAGCCCACTATTACGGATGTGCTCATCCATGTGTCTGCCTGAATTGGCAAATTTCTTAAGAATGCCAGGCATTGTGTCTTCGATTACTCCTGGCGAGTTTGAGACCAATCCTGCGATTACTTCACGATCTTTTGAAAGACTTAAAAGTATGTCAGGTGTCAAAAAAGCCGCAAGCGAATAACCAGCCGATATTACTCGTTCACTTTCTGGAAGCTCGTCTACGACAACTCTGGCGATTTTGTCGGTAATGGGGCTCAGTGAGCCACGGGCAAGTTTGATTTGTTCAAGAGGGCATAACGAGACATTAGACATCCTGCTGGCGCTCGCCGTCTGCAGGACCTGGGGTGTAACCCCATCGTTTCCTACTACGCCCTGAGCCCTCATTGATTCGAACATAAATTTTCCACGGAAACAGTTAATCTCTGATAAATCAGTTGCAAAAGGGTTTGCCATTACAACTACCGTTTCCGATGGCTCTTCGCCGTGAACACAGAAGTCCAATCCGTGTCTAGAATGGGTAACTTCCGGTAGATCATCAAAAATTGCTTGTTTGCTACCAAACTTTGCAATGCCATTATAGATGTTGACGAGTTCTTGTACCGATTCTGGGGGTGGACGGTTTAGAAACTCGGTGATTTGACCAGGTTCGTTAGAAAAATTGGCAACAGATGACCCAGGATGTGATTCGGGATTCATTATTGCAGTCATTTTTGTTTATTCTTGGTTTTTACGATTACTCAATTAATTTTATACAACTCATTCCAAACAAAACAACACAAATATTCATAATCTCAAGAACCGCCCTGCTTATATCATTGATGATATATTCACCATACCTAAACCTCTATAAGTACAGTTAGAGTCCTGCTATTTGGGTCACTAGTAGGATTGGCCCCCTAGATTATTTACACTTCTATTATCGACTAATAAGTTAGCCGTATGACACAGAATTCAATGTTTTAGGTATCTTTCCCCAATAACTATTACAACTCTACCCGCCGCAGTAATTGGGCGTTTGCAGCGACAATGATCGTAGAAAGTGACATAACAGCTGCTCCAATTGCTGGGGAAAGCACAAATCCGGCAAATGATAGTGCTCCTGCTGCGAGCGGTACGGCAAACAAGTTGTAGCCTGCCGCCCAGAACAAGTTTTGTACCATTTTAGCGTAAGTTTTCTTAGATAACTTTACGATTTTACTTACGCCGCGTGGATCGCTACTTGCGAGCACGATTCCTGCAGACTCAATTGCAACGTCCGTACCAGCGCCAATTGCAATACCAATATCTGCTTGGGTGAGTGCCGGTGCGTCATTTACACCGTCACCAACCATGGCAACTTTAGACCCGTCGGATTGTAATTTTTTCACAACCTCAGACTTATCGCCAGGAAGTACTTCTGCATAATACTCGTCTAGTCCGAGCTTGGATGCAACCCATTTTGCAACACCTTCAGAATCGCCAGTCAGCATAGCAACTCGCTTACCGGTTTTCTGTAGTTCCAAAACGGCTTTTTTGGATTCTGGGCGAATAACATCGGCAATCATAAATGCACCAATTGTCTTTTTTTCTTCAATCAGGTAGACGATAGTTTGGCCATTTTTATGTGCTTGATCACTTGCTACTTTATATTTTTGGATTAGCTCTACGCCCTGTTCTTTGAGCATTTGCGGTCCACCAATAAAATATGTCTTTCCGTTTACTTTTGCTTTTGCACCACGACCTTCGAGTGCGCTGAAACCTTCTGCTTTATAAGCTTTGACTTTACTGTCTTTAGCATTCTGTACGATTGCTTTGGCGATTGGGTGTTCGGATTCGGTTTCTATAGCGGCAGAGATAGACAATAACTGCTGTTTGTCATCAGTAACGATATCTACCACTCCTTGTTCGCCTTTGGTAAGTGTCCCGGTTTTATCAAAAAGGACAACATCAATATTGCGAGCAGTTTCAAGCGCGGAACGCTCACGCACAAGTAGCCCTGCGCTTGCGGCTTTGCTGGTCGAGATAGCTGTTACTAATGGTATCGCCAAACCCAGTGCATGAGGACAGGCAATGATAAGCACCGCTACTACTCGTTCGAGTACAAAGTTTGTGTCGGCAGAACCGACCATGGACCAAACAATTGCTGTTATGGCTGCCGCAATGAGAGCGTAATAAAACAAATACTTTGAGGCGGTATCTGCAAGAAGCTCTGTTCTAGATTTGGTGGCTTGCGCATCAGAAACCAATTTCATGATTCCAGACAATGCTGTGTCGTCTCCAACTTTTGTGACTTTAATAGTTAGTGAGCCATTCGTGTTTATTGTTCCCGCAATTACCTCGTCTCCAACTTCTTTATTAACAGCTTTCGATTCACCGGTTAGCAATGATTCATCTACCTTTGACCCCCCCTTAACAACCTCACCATCTGTTGGAATTGATGATCCTGGGCGGACCAAAACCTTGTCACCAACTTTTAATTCGCTAACTGATACTGTTTTACTACCGCTTTTGGTTAGTAGCTCCGCTTCATCCGGAAGTAGCTTTGCTAGTTCTTTTAACGCTCCTTGGGCGTTAGATATAGAAGCCATTTCCAGCCAGTGACCAAGCAGCATAATTGTGATAAGGGTTGCCAGTTCCCACCAGAAACTCATTCCATTAACAATATTTAGGGTTATCAATGAGCTATAAACAAAAGCAACGGAAATTGCCATAGATATAAGCGTCATCATGCCAGGTGTTTTGTTTGCTAGTTCGGCCCGTCCACTACGGAGGAATACCATGCCTCCATAAAAGAAAATTGATATTCCGAAGAACGCAGATATATAAGTACTTCCAGTAAATGTCGGTGCGCTGAAACTGAGTAGTGATTGAATTGTTTCGGAAAAGTAAAGAACTGGCAATGTTAATGCTAGCGATACCCAGAATTTTGTACGGAAAATATTGGGACTATGGCCGGCATGCTTGTCATGGTTGTGAGATTTATGGTTTGCATTAATTTTTTTCCTCTCTAAAGCCATGTGACAGTGCGGGCAGTCGCCGCGTTCATCCTTTATTACATCTGGATGCATGGGGCAGGTGTATTTTATCTCTGTTTCAGTACGCTTCATTTCAGCCTCCTTAAATACTGTTAAGTCGCATAGTTAAATATTTCAAATCGTTGGAAAGGCACATTTTAATGAACTTCGTGTTGCATTGGCGTAATTTCATGGTCTATATACCCCCAGTCTTTTTGCCATTGCTTCATATTGGCAATTTCTTTTGTTTGAGCAGAAATTATCTCTACTCCGAGTTGTTTAACTTCATCATGACTAGCACGGGCCGGAATAAGTTCAGCCATATCTACTGCACCCTCGTGGTGCGCAACCATCATCTCTATGAATGCTTTATCAAAAACATCACCCGATAGGGGCTCGAGTACCTTGTTCATATCAGCCATAGACATGCTGCTATGATCAGTTTCAGCTAATTGCGGAATTTCTTGGTAATTAATACCCATCATTCGCATCATTCCAGTGTTGTTACTGTTAACTGCTTGACCCGCAGCAAAGCCCGCAACTACAACTCCCAGCAGTAGACCGATAATTCCAAACATTGAATTTTCTTTGTTCATAAAAGCTCTCCTTTATTTGCTTCTAACTTTCGTTAATTCATATAAACTCAGTAATTCTTTAATTGAGTTTTCTGACTCTGTTTCATCTGCAGACGCCAAACCTTCTTTAATATGGGTGCGAATATGGTTTTCAAGGATTAATTTGTTTAATGAACCTATAGATTTCTGGATAGCTAGACTTTGGGTGAGGATATCCATGCAATATTCCTCGCTGTCAATCATTTTCTGTAGTCCACGCATTTGACCTTCTAATATTTTAGCTCTGTGCAGTGAACGTTGTTTTAAATCTTTAATCATATAATCAATGTATACCCCCTGGGGGTATTAGTCAACACTGTATAAATGTTTTTTGCGCTTTTCCAAGGACTCCCATGATGTTGCTACGGACATTATCGTCGGCATTATGAACGTATTAGAACTATTTATAATTAAACGGGAAATTTGATATATATATATATATCTATATAGGAGTACAGTTAAATCATAAACAGTAAAGGATTTTATTATGTCAAAGAAAAAACTTTCTAAAAAACAATATAGTTTTTCATCAAAACAGGTCTTTATATTCGCAACTACCTTTGCAGTAGTTGGAGTTGTTGCGGTCATGCAGTCTTTAGCAGCACCGGGCGGAAAGGGAGGCGGCGGGCGTAAGGTAGCAAACGACCCGAATGGTCTAAGTTTAACCATGGTTACAGATAATAACAACAACGGTCTACCTAATTGGAGCGATCAGATAACATTTAATATTGAGCAAACTGCTACATCTGAACCCCATGTTGATGTTGTTTGCTCCCAGAACGGTTCGGTCGTCTACTCTGCAACGACAGGTTATTTTGACAGCTATCCGTGGCCATGGACACAAAATCCTACGCTAAGTTCGCAAACTTGGGTCGGTGGTGAAGCTAGTTGTTCAGCCAAATGGTATTACTTTCCAGGCAGAAAAACAGTGACCGGCGGAACCCTTTTATTTGAAGTTGGAGCTTAGAATACGACCATTATTTCTTTAATTAATGTTGTGAAGACTTTTATACTGGGTGTTGAAACAATACGGGCTATAGACAATGTCTCACTAGATATTGACCAAGGAAATTTCTGGCAATCATGGGGCCAAGTGTCAGCGGCAATAGTACCCCAGCAAACATTATATTGGCGGATTAGAAAGCCAAGATAGCGGCAGCGTAAAATTTGATGGCAAAGATTTAGCAAAATTAAAGTCAGTAAACGCACTTAGGTATGAATAGTATTCGTCGACTACTTAGCCTCTTTGACACCACACTACGTTATTAGGTATATACAATTTGCATTTTAGATATATAGTTAAGCGATGAAGAAAAATATTATGTTGATTGTTTTGGCACTTGCACTAACTTTGTCGGTTGGGTTTATTGTTGGTAGTAATAGGAATAGTAAGTCAGAAAAAATTACTTCAAATGAACCGTCCACCAAAAGCGAGCAACCCGCAAAAAATGTCAGTACAGGAGATGTTAAAGAAATAATTTCGTATCAGATTCCAAGTGGCTGGAAAGAAGCAACGTGCGCGGATGACAACAAAAGTGTGTACTTTATTACCAATGACAACCCCGAAGTTGATTGTTCTGCTGCGCCCGAATCACAAGTAAAGTTGTCTACCGGCAACGAAAACTACACCGAATGTAGTGAGATACCAGAAAAACAAGAAGTGAAAAAGCATATATGTAAATCAGAATTCATTAATGACTTGCGCAGCCTAGTTGCAGAAACAGAGTATTTAGCGTCTTCAGTATACGGAAGAGAAACGTCACTAAAAACGTATTACATTGATTCCGGATCTGGAATTGTCAAATCTGAGTATATTTACTCAAGTGATGGTTCTGACCAAGCTGGTTTTGAGAGCCTAGTAAAATCTATTAAATCAAAGTAACATTGAAGTAAATTAGTCAAAAATCGTCTTTTATAAGAAATTTAGTATTTAGACGCAACATTATCTGAATCAATATAGCTGTCTGACGTTTTGTAAAGGAGTATAATAAGAGTGGAGGGCAAAATGGCTAGTAAAAAGCACATTGCCCGTGTACGTCAAGAACTTAAAGACGTTGGTATGACGCGATACGGGCTGATGAAACTAAGCACTCGTTACGTTCCTGAAGTTATCGGGCTTGATGAGCAAATTGGTGGTGCTGTTTACGGCTGGGGAATCGCAGGAGCTGCAATACTCGTCGCTACAGATAGACGTATACTATATATTGATAGAAAACCTTTTTTTACCACTTCGGATGAGCTAACCTACGATGTAGTTTCTGGCGTAAAGATACATACTGGCGGACCGTTTTGTACAATTATTTTACATACCAGACGCAATGATTACCGATTGCGATACGTTAATGAAAATTGTGCAAGAAATTTTGTAAAATATATAGAACAAAGAAGAATTCACCCTGGACGGTATGACCAAGAAAAAGGCCGCTATATTCACGAGGAGGAATCGCACACTAATCCTGCCGTAGAGTATTCCGAAAATGCTTCATCATTTATTAAGAATCATCATATTGGTATACTTTCCACCGCTGGCCACAGAAAACCTCATGGGTCCGTCGTGCAGTACATGTTAGACGACAAAGAGTATATTTATTTAGCAACAACTCCAGATAGTCGAAAAGTCCAAAATATTATAAGTAACCCGATAGTTTCGTTGACCGTGTTTGAGATCGAAACCGAGCTAACAGCGCGGGTAGAAGGACATGCCAGTATCGAACAGAATCATAACAAAATTATTGAAGTAACGAACGAACTCGGAAAACAAAAGACAGCTCAATACGAGCGATTTACGCAAAATGTTTCATTGCATCAACAGGAACTAGTTATTATAAAGGTTAATCCACGTAGGATGGAGCTAACTAATTATCGGAAACCTTAATATCCTAATAGCTTCAATATAAGTGAACCATAAAACTAGCACAGTAAATAGGGTGATATGGATAACTTACTAAATTTGAAAAAAGGGTTATGATGTATTGATGCAATTCAACTATAAAGCTGTTTTTTATGACTGGGATGGGTGTATAGCCAAAACCATAGATATTTGGTTACAAGCTTATAAAAGCGTGTTGGCAGAGGAAGGTATTTATCCTAAAACCGAAGAAATAATTGCACTATTTGGTAATTGGGACGCACCAAAAATTCTTGGTCATTCCAATCTTGAATTAGCAACTAACAAAGTTCTTGAGTTTGTGAATAAAAAAGTTCGAGATGTTGAAACTTATGATTCAAGTCTAGACGTAATTAAAAAACTTCATGACGAGGGAATTAAAGTTGGGATAATCACATCTTCAAAACTTAGAACACTTACCAAAACCCGCGCCTATGAGAAACTTAAACCTTTTGTAGATATAATTTTAAGCGCAGAAGATGTAATAAACCACAAACCACACCCCGAAATCATCCAACTTGGTTTAGATAAATTAAGCTTGAAACAAAATGAAGTTATTATGGTTGGAGACTCCGATAAAGACTTAGGCGCAGCTAAGAATGCTGGCGTAGACTCAGTGTTGTTCGCCCCTGTTTATAATAAAATTTTTCATAACCACGAAAAGCTCACAAAAGACTTCTGCCCCACATTTGTTATAGATAGTCACAAAAATTTAATTCTCAGTATTCAAGAGTAGGCTTCGTCAAGTAATTTTTCGTAATCTACGACAATTATGTTCATAGTACCTTTGATAAGTTTCTTTTGTCTTAGTAGTTTCATATTTAACGATACTGTTTCTCTTGCAACATCTAATATTGAGGCAAAATCTTGTTGACGTAGGGGTACTTCAATTTTTATACCATGATTAGTTTCAACCCCAAAAACTTCGGCATAATGTGCAATCGAATGTGCTAGTCTTTTGTACACATTGTCTAGAGATAAGTTTTCAAGATTGTGTATATTGGAATGAAATCTTCTGCCAGCTACCTGTAAAATTTCTTTATAAAGTGTCGGGTCAACGTTTATGAAGTTTTTTAGTGTCTCGATATCTATAGTATAAAGCTTACTTGGAACCATCGTTTCATAATAATACGACTCTCTGCCTGTATATATTTTTTGATTTAGCATATTGTTGAAAAATAGCGTTAAAGGATATAAAAACCCTGGTCCATAGATACTTTGAATACTTTGAGAGCCATCTTTAGTAATTGAATATCGTTTAATGTAGCCTTCGACGATTAGTGTAAAAACTTCTCGGTGGTCCGTTGACTGAAAAACCTGGTTTTTGCGCACTGTAAATTCACGTCCATGTTTAACGATAACTTCTCTTAGTCTTGGCGCAATATTTGCGTGATCAATCATTTAACTAAGTATAGCCATCGTATTAGCAAAAATGCAATAGAGAAGGCTAGAACTATATAACAAATTGATTTATAATGTATATATGGTAAAGCAGGGATTTAATTACGGCGATAACTTGGAAGAATGTCAGTACGACAATTCGGATGTAAATGTCGCACTACGCTTTAAAATTTACGAACATGCTGTTCCGGCCTTTAATATTGTCGAGTTTGCCCTGGGAGAGCTTGCCTTGCAGGGAAATGAATCAATCTTAGACATTGGTTGTTCACGGGCAAAAATGCTACATAGATTGAGGAACGGAATTAGCTTGGGTAAAAACGAAGAAATATATAAGCATGAAGGATTACTGGCCGGCGTAGATGTGAATCATGAGTTATTTGGGTTTGCTGGCACAAAGGATAATGGAAGGCGAGAAAGTAAACTTGCCTTGCTTGGCGGACAAGCCGAGGCTTTGCCGTTTAAAGATAATAGTTTTAATGTGACATCATCATTTTTTGTTTTGTATCATGTTGGGGACATTGAAAAAGCAATCGATGAAATGCAAAGAGTTACAAAGCCTGACGGGTCAGTTTTAATTGCAACGAGTGGGGCGGATAATAAAACTCGCCACAGAGAGTTTGAAAAGAAAATAGCAGATGAAATTCGCGTTGACGTGTCTCCACCACCTGTTTTTGCATCTACCTTTTACTCTCATGAGGCTGAGAAATTAATCGGCGAACAATTTGGAATTTCGAACGTTATAAGATTTAGACAACTCGGAAAATTAGCAATCAATAAAAATAATCCCGATGCATTGGATGACTATTTACTTTCATTAATGACAATGAAAAACGCTTACATAGGTGATTTTATTACTGCAGATGAATGGAATCGTGCTGTTCAGAAAGTAGTCTTACCGGTTATTTATCAGGAACAAGCACAAGACCCCGATGGATCTTTTTACGATACTGTCAGTAGAGATGTTTTTATTTGCAAAAACGTCGAATAACTATAAACGTGATATATATCACAAAGAATGAGTAATTGACCTTATAGAGTTAAATTTTTAAAGACTTTATTATTGTATCTGAAATGCAATTAAGGAGTAGTTAAAGGAGCTGTGAATATGGATGCAATACACACTAAAAAACAGACGCCAATAGACATAATTTCTAAAATTTCTCAATCAGCTATGTGGTTTTTGATTACCGGGATTATGATTGTTGTTTTTTCAAGTGGATGGGATATATTATTTGGAAGTGAGCTTAGCCACCCTATATGGCAAGCAGGCTACAACTGGATGCCCTTACTAGAAAATATTTTTGTTGTTTCAGTTTTGGGTGGAGCAGCGCAAGGAGGCATACCATCGGCTGTTTATTTGCTAACAAACAGGGAAGAAAAAGAGGAAGTCCCAATACTGCTTACGAGAATATCCTTGCTAAAGTCGTAGTATAGAAACTTTAAACAAAATATATTTGACAAAATAAGTAAATGATGTATAATTACATCTGTTACTAGTAAAACAAAAATATCAAAATAAAACCGCAGCGGAAACCAAAGAAAGGCATACATAATGGCGCTAAAACTTGCGTTTGAGTTTGCTCCGACACAAAATCAGAGCATTCTCAAAATAGATCGACTTCTTGGTCGTCTATAAACATCAGAACTTAAAAAAGCTCGGGACGCCGAGCTTTTTTATTTGGTAGCAGGACCGAGATTTGAACTCGGTCTAAATATGCTCTCTCTCCGGCAGCTGCCGGATCGTTCGGCCAAGCATGGAAAACTCAAACAGCCAGTGGCTGTTCTCGCCTACGGCCCCGAGTTTAAGTCAATACCAATGAAAAACCCCACAATAGTGGGGCCTTACATTGGTAGCAGGACCGAGATTTGAACTCGGGACCTCAGGCTTATGAGTCCTGCGCTCTAACCAACTGAGCTATCCTGCCATATTTTCATTGCAAACTACAGGGGTAGAATATACCATAATTATCGCCTGATGACTAGCAAGTTATGGGCGAAACCCTGTTGCAATTAAGTTTTTGAGAGGAAGAAAAAGCGGTTCTGGCAGGTTATCCCAGTTTGCCCAATGCCATTCAATCATTTTTTCGTGCTCTAGAACTACTGGCTCACCACTGGTCCAGTTCGCACGCATGTAAATTGTCACATAGTGTTTATTTTCTGATTTAAAAATATCGTTGGTAACTCCTGCAAAAGCAACTTCGCCAATTGATAAGCCTGTTTCTTCGTCAACTTCACGCTTTGCGCATTCTTCCCATGACTCTCCGAATTCTAAATGGCCACCCGGGAAGCACCAGGTTCCATTACCGTGCGCGTTTAGTCGCTTACCAACTAAAACCTCACCATTTTTCACAATACAAACACCAATGCCTACTTTTGGTTGTTCCATATAGCCGAGTATACATTGCGTAATTAATTAACACAGGTTATAATTAGGTTCTAGTATGCAAATAATTACTAGACCAAAACTACAGCGACCTGACAAGGTCGTATTTTTTTGTCTAAAAAAAGGAGAAATATGACTATATCAACAGAAAATCATTTAAGTTTATCTACCATTGACGGAATGCCAGCTTTGGCTCCTGAAGAGATTGATATTTTGGTGCATAGGGCCGCAGGAGACATGAAGTTTTATAGGGATGGCTTGGATGATGTAGTAGATGGTAAACGATACACAGAAGCAGCAATTGGATTTGTTGTTTTGGATTCATTGCGACCATTTAATGAAAGTTAGGCCCGCCATAGCAGAAACTCGGTGTTTTGTATTTTTTCGGCATTGCTGAACGCATGATCAGTTAAGACACTGCGAAGCGCGCGTCCGAATGAACCATGCCCGACAACAAGCACTGTATTCCCAGGGAGTGAATCTATCCATCTTACTGATAAGTGCGCGCGTTCAATCAGCGTGTTCAAGGCTTCAATATCTGAAAAACCATCAAGATCCAAGTCGGGTGCGTAAGGGTGGCCTTCGGCTGACCCAAAATCCCGTTCTAGTAGAAGCCGACTGGTATGAATTTTATCAACTGGATAGTTAATTTCCTTCGCGATAATCTGGGCGGTTTCAAGCGCCCGAGACAGAGGAGAGGTGACAATTAGATCAATTCCTAGCTTTATTGCTTTTTTACCAGCTATTTTAGCTTGCTCACGGCCTTCTTTTACTAGAGGAGTTTCAGTTATTCCAGCTATATGGCCAGTCATGTTCATTTTGCTGAGTCCGTGTCTGCAAAAATATATCTTCTTCATAGGTTACTATTATACAAGATGGAAGTATCTGTTAAGCCAGGAAAATATGTCATTGCCGTGTCAGGAGGCATAGATTCTATGGTTTTGCTTAATCTACTGAGCAGAACCAAAGAATTAGAGTTAATTGTGGCTCATTTTGACCATGGAATTCGCGAGGAATCGGCCGTCGACGCAAAATTTGTAGAAATGAGCGCCGAATATTTAGGTTTGGAATTTGAAATGTCCCGTGAAGAGTTAGGTAAGAATGCAAGTGAAGACCTAGCAAGGAAAAGACGGTATGAATTCCTGCAAAATACCCAAAAAAAGTATGGAGCAACAGCAATTATTACTGCGCATCATCAAGATGATGCAATTGAGACGATGATTATAAATTTGCTACGCGGAACCAATCGTAAAGGATTGAGCGCGCTTAAAAGCACAAATGCTATACGACGACCATTAATTGGATATACCAAAAGAGAAATTGAACAATATGCGCTGGAAAACAATGTTAGTTGGCGGGAAGACAGTACTAATCAATCAGATGCGTACCTAAGAAACTTTGTGAGAAACAATATTGTTAGTCGATTCAGTGAGCCCACGAGAGTTTATTGGATAAAGACTTACTTAAAAATGCTGAACCTAAATGAACATATAGACCAAGAAATTGCAGATATTATGCAAAATGTTGATGTAATAAACCGTACATGGCTAATTCAGTTTCCTAATAACATTAGCTGTGAACTGATTGCAGCACAATTAAGAAAATATGACGTTTTACTATCTCAAAAACAGGTTCAGGATACTGTTATATTCTGCAAAGTTGCGGTTGTGGGTTCAGAAAAAGTACTGAGTAAAACAGTGAAGTTACTTGCTAATAAAACATCTGTTAGCGTGAAGCAGCAATAACAGCTGGCAAACTACTAGCTAGATAAGTATAATGGGGCCTTATGGATAAAAAGTCGTTTCAGAAAAAACCAGGTGGACCAAATAATCGTAAAAATGCGAAGAACGTTTTATTCGTGGCATTACTTGTAATGTTTGGTATGTTGATTTACGCAGCAAACAGTAGCCCAACCGAACTAGAAAAAGTTGCCCTATCCGAGGTTGTGCAACAAGCCAATAACGGCGAGATAAGCAAACTTACAATTACCGGAGAGAAAATTGAAGTGACCAAAAAGGGCGAAGATAAAGCCAGTCAAACAACAACCAAAGAATCTGGTTCCACAATCTATGAACAAGGATTAAAGCAAAATGTTGAAGGACTAGTTGTAGATCCAAAGCCCGATACATCAGGTGATTCAACATGGGTAGACATAGGTGTCAGCCTACTCCCAGTTATCGTCATTAGTGCGATTCTATTCTTTATGCTTAGAAGTGCTCAAGGGCAGGGTAACCAAGCGATGAGTTTCGGAAAGAGCAAAGCCCGACTTTATGGTAATGAAAAGAAGAAAGTTGTGTTTAAGGATGTTGCTGGTAACGAAGAATCAAAGCAAGATCTTCAGGAAGTTGTTGAGTTTCTAAAATTTCCTAAAAAGTTTGAAGCTGTTGGCGCGAAAATACCAAAAGGCGTGATGCTTGTTGGTCCTCCAGGAACGGGTAAAACAATGCTTGCCCGAGCTGTTGCAGGTGAAGCAAATGTACCATTCTTTAGTATTTCTGGTTCCGAATTTGTTGAAATGTTTGTTGGTGTTGGAGCCTCTAGGGTTCGTGACCTATTTGCGAAAGCAAAAAAGAACGCTCCGTGCATAATTTTTATCGATGAAATTGACGCCGTTGGACGACGACGTGGCTCTGGAATGGGCGGCGGACATGATGAGCGAGAACAAACACTTAATCAGATTTTGGTTGAAATGGACGGATTTGAACAAGGTGCAAACGTGATTGTGTTAGCCGCAACCAACCGATCAGATGTGCTTGATCCGGCATTACTTCGACCTGGACGTTTTGATCGTCGCGTAAACATTGGACTCCCAGACCGAAAAGCACGCGAAGCAATTTTGAAGATTCATTTTGAAGCGAAGCCACTTGACAGCAAGGTTGATATTGACGCACTCGCCGGAAAAACCGCCGGTTCATCAGGTGCTGATCTTGCGAATATTGCCAACGAATCTGCAATTGTGGCAGCAAGAAAAGACAAAAAAACCATTGATAATAGTGATGTAACGGAAGCGTTTGAGCGTGTTGCGATTGGCCCTGAACGTAAGAGCAAGATTATGAACGAAAAGGAAAAAGAACTTACCGCTTACCACGAGGCAGGTCATGCAATTGTCGGACATGTTCTGCCGGACAGTGATATGGTCCATAAAGTCACCATAATTCCCCGTGGCGGTACAGGTGGTGTTACATGGTTTATACCGCCAGAAGACAAGAGCTACCACAGCATAATCGAATATAAAGACGTGCTGGCACGTATGCTTGGCGGCAGAATTGCCGAAGAAGTAAAATATGGTAAGGAAAGAGTCACAACTGGTGCAGGAAGTGATTTACAAAAAGCAGCAGAATTAGCTCGTGAAATGGTAGTTAATCAGGGAATGGGCAAAAAATTACGAGACCAGGTTTTCCATGTAGAAGAAGGCATGATGATGGAGCGTATGATGCACGAGCGTCAGTATTCAGATGAAACAGCCAAGGTAATTGACGACGAAGTAGAAGAGCTAATTACTGAAGCCGCAAAACGTGCAAGAATGGTGATAAAGGCCAATATGAACAAACTTGAGACGTTAAAGAGCCGTTTAATAGCCAAAGAAACCGTAGAAGCCGCTGAAGTTATTGAGATACTCAAAGGCTCAACACTTCCAAAAGAAGCCACACTTTACTAGAATTCCAAAAAAACATTTTTTGGCTCGCCAGACAGGCTCCTTCCATCTATACTAGGAGTAAATGAACAGCCTCATTAAACGTGCAAACAAAAGAATATCGCTCGGTAGTGCAGCGACACTGCTCATTGTGGTTGCGCTTTCTGGTCAGGTCTTGGGTTTTTTACGAAATCGTTTAATTAGCACTAACATTACAGTCATAGACCCAGGTAGCTCTGATGCTTTTTTTGCTGCTTTTTTAATTCCCGATTTCTTCTTTTACACGATTGCAGCAGGTGCATTAGGTGTTGCGTTTATTCCGTTCCTATCTGATAGGCTGCAAGCATCCGATAAGAAAGGCGTATGGGAGCTAGCTTCAAGCTTGCTAAACATTTTAACGATTATCATGGGTTTCGTCGCTATAGCTATTTTTCTGTTGGCAGAACCTCTTATGAAACTCATTGCACCTGATTTACCGCCTGATCACTTCCATGAAGCGGTAACGATTATGCGACTTCTATCACTGAATCCGTTATTGTTTACAATTTCCGGTATTTTAACCAGTGTTCAACAAACATTCGGTCGGTTTTTCTTTTATGCAATAGCACCACTTACCTATAACGCGTCCATTATTATTAGTGTCTACATTTTTAGAGATAGCCTAGGAGTAGTTGGGCTTGGTATTGGCGCTCTTGCAGGTGGAGTTATTCAGCTTGGGATTTCATTGCTTGGGCTTTCCGGTCTCGGTTTCAAGTACAGGCCTGTAATAGTTTGGAAATCTTCTAGTTTGCGCTCGGTTCTCCGCAATCTCCCCGCGAGGTCGTTAGACCAAGGAATTGACCAGGTAAACAGTATCGTGGAAGTTAACCGGGCACAAACGCTTCACGTAGGTGCCGTAAGCTCATACAGCTTTGCTCTGACGCTTATGAATGTGCCTGTAATGTTACTCGGTAACTCTATATCAATTGCTGCTTTCCCGAGGTTTACTGAGAGGTTGGCGCAGAATCGTCCTGACTTATTCAGAAAAGATTTTTTAAAGGTACTAAGAGCGATTATATGGATGACTATGCCAGTGGTTGTTATTTGTTATTTTGGACGCGCTTATTTGGCTAGATTGATTTTCGGTGATGTTGCGCCACAAGTTGCCTTAGTTTTTGGTTTTCTTGTAGTAGCGATTTTCTTTAGAATTATATATAGCATGATGTCGCGATATTTTTATGCATATAAGGACACTAAAACTCCACTTTTTGTTTCAGTATTTGCGATTGGCCTAAACATTTACTTGGCGTTTACCTTGTCTCGTCCCGATTCATACGGAATTTCAGGGTTGGCAATTGCGCAATCAATTGTTGCTGCGAGCGAGGTCGTGATATTGACGTCAATTATTATTTATCGTGACCGCAAGATGTTTCAAGCATCCTTTGTTGCAGATATTTTCAGAATAATTTCAGTAACAGGTTTTACTCTAGTCGCGACTTTTATAATGTTATCTTTGTTGCCACTTGGCGCAGCCGATCGTGGATTTATTACTCTTGGCGGTAAACTAGCACTCATTAGCGCCGTCACGCTATTGACGCATTTGCTTATTTCAAGAGTTTTCGATATGGAAGAAGCACACATAGTCCTAAGCAAGATTTATAATGTAATCATGAAGCCAATCCGGGTTTGAACTAGCACTTTCATAACAGAGGTGGTACACTAGTCGACTATGGACCAAGAGAAGATTAGAAACTTTTGTATTATTGCACATATTGATCATGGCAAATCAACGCTTGCTGATCGATTTCTTGAACTTACTAATACTGTCGAAAAACGCCAAATGAAGGAGCAGCTTCTAGATAGGATGGATTTAGAGCGCGAAAAAGGGATCACAATTAAACTTGCTCCCGTGCGCATGAAATATAAAGATTATGAACTCAACCTGATAGATACACCTGGGCATGTTGATTTTAGCTATGAAGTGTCACGTAGTCTGCAAGCTTGCGAAGGTGCAATCTTGGTAGTTGATGCAAGTCAGGGTATCCAGGCTCAGACTTTGGCGAACGTCTATCTAGCCATAGAGGCAGATTTAAAAATTATTCCAGTTTTGAACAAAATTGATCTACCGGCAGCCGATGTAAATAGAGTTTCGGCAGAGGTAGTTGGACTACTTGGGTGCGATCCCTCAGATATTTTAAACATCTCAGCAAAGACAGGTGCAGGGGTGGAAGAGGTGCTAAATAAAGTCATAGATGTCGTTCCTCCACCAAAAAGCCCTGAACATTCAAAAACTAGAGCTCTCATATTTGATAGCTATTATGATGACTACCGTGGAGTAGTGTTATATGTACGCGTATTTGATGGAGAAATTAAGAAAAGTTCGCAAATTATGATGATGGCAACCAAGGCAGACGGAATTGCACTAGAAACTGGGTCTCTTTCTCCAGCAATGGTGCCCGCCGCCAGTTTAACCAGCGGAGAAATTGGCTATGTCGTGACGAACCTTCGTAGTACGCGTGAAGCAAAAGTTGGGGACACAATTACACTACTCAATAATCCCGCAGAACGTGCACTTCCTGGCTATAAAGATGTGAAGCCATTTGTTTATGCTGGAATCTTTCCCGACAGTAACGATAACTATCAGACGCTTAAAGATGGTATAGAAAAGCTTTCACTCAGTGATTCGGCGTTGCAGTTTACGCCAGAAAACTCACCGGTACTTGGCTTTGGTGTTCGGGTTGGGTTCCTTGGCCTACTTCATATGGACATTGTCAGAGAACGTTTAGAACGTGAGTATAATTTAGAGCTCGTAATTACTAATCCATCTACGGATTACGAGTTAACACTACAAAATGGCGAAGAATTGATAATTCGTAGTGCTTCAGAACTTCCTAATACTACTCAAATTATGGAAATTCGAGAACCTTGGATAAAGGGCGAAATTGTTGTTCCAAAAGATTACGTCGGCGCAGTTATCCAGCTTATTTCAAATAAACGTGGAATTCAAAAGAATCTTGGTTACGTGGACGCACAGTTAGCGCTTATTAGTTTTGATGCTCCACTCGCAAATCTCCTAACTGATTTCTATGATCAGCTCAAGAGCGTCACCAGTGGCTATGGCTCATTCAACTATGAACTTGATAATTACCGTGCAGAAGATTTAGTCAGAGTTGATTTTTATGTCGCCGGGGAGATGGTAGATGCACTCAGTGTCATGGTGCATAAAACCGAGGCTGAGCCTCTTGGTCGTGACATCGTAAAAAAATTAAAAGACATTATTCCTAGGCAAAATTTTCAGGTTGCGTTACAGGCTGCAATTGGAGCAAGGTTTATTGCCCGAGAGGACCTTAGTGCGTACAGGAAAGACGTAACTAGCGGACTGTATGGTGGTGATGTATCGCGTAAGAAAAAGGTGCTAGCCAAGCAAGCCAAGGGCAAAAAGCGCATGAAGAAATTCGGTAGTGTTGATATCCCATCAGAAGCCTTCACTGTGTTGCTAAAAAGAGACTAGTTACTTGCCGCCAACTCCGTATGAGCAACCTGCATAAAACGCTGCGTTACCAGTTTCTAAATCAAATCCTGGCTCAACGCCACCTGGTGCTTTCTCGCTATAACAGAGAACTCCCCAAGTTTTGTCGTCTACTTTACCAGACTCTCTAAACCCATATGCCTTCTGTACTTGCTTAACGGCCAGGATCGTTTCATCGTCAAATATTCCATTTATAGTCAAGTCTGGATCAGCGGCGTACTTCCAATTAGCTAGTTTTTGTACATAACTAACACACTCACCAGAAGATCTTTTGGTAAGAGTAGTGTCGCGACACCAAGTCTCGTTTGAGTTACCGCCGCCCTTGCCACCTTTTGCTGCGAAGATTCCACTAAGTGTTGCTGCTCCGATTCCCGCAAAAGCAAGAACGAACACGATCATTAGTACGTGATGACCAAAGCCCTTTGGATTTATTTTTTTCATACAGTTCCTTTTTATGTTTTATACAATGAAATAAGTATACCATAAGGCTTATGTTTTAAGGTGTTGGACGTTGAATACCTTCTGCTATCTGCGTATAGTGGTTCTATGGTAAATGTTCAGTCAGAAATCCTAACAGCTATTAATTCGTATCAAATGCCCATGAAAGGCAGAAAACTTATTAGAGATAGTCAGTTGTTGGCGCTATGCGGCGTTACTGCGGCTGGAAAGAACACCGTTGCGCATAGCTTGATAGATCACGCAAATTTTGAATATGTCGTTTCTCATACCACTAGAAAGCCGCGCGAGAATCATGGAGAGCTTGAACAGAACGGTAAAGATTATTGGTTTGTTGACGATGAGCAGATGCTCGCATTGATCAAACAGCAGGCATTTTTAGAGGTTAAGGCTGTACACGGCGACACTTTTTACGGAACAAGTATTGGCTCGGTAGAAAAGTCAGTTGCTGACGGCAAGCGACCAATAACAGAAATTGATGTCCAGGGAACCTTAGAGCTTGCCAAAGAAGTCCCAGGTTTCCACCCAGTATTTATACTGCCACCAAGTTATGAGATTTGGATGGAGCGGCTAGGAACACGTGGGTTTATGAGCGAAGGTGAAAAAGCCCGTAGGCTACATAGTGCAAAAATGGAACTTCAGACAGCGATAGACAATAAAGATTTTGTTTTGATAGCTAATCATGAGGTAGAGCTGACAACCGCCGAAATAATGAGCGGAATTGACACATCGGCTGCTCACCAAGATGCAATGCGTCAACTGGCTGCCGACCTCGTAGAGTACATTCATTAGCACTCTTGAACTTTGAGTGCTAGAAAGTTATAATTGGGTGCATTATGACACAGCGTCAAGCTAACATTCTCAAAGCAATAGTCGAGCAATATGCTGAGGTAGCCAGTCCCGTAGGCTCTAGCTTGCTTGCAAAGGTTTTTAATGTGTCTTCTGCCACTATAAGATCAGAAATGGCAGAGTTAGAGAGACTTGGTTTAATAAAACAGCCACATACCAGCGCTGGCCGTGTACCGACAGATAAAGGATATCGTAATTACGTGAACGTATTAACTGAATCACCCGATACCCACGATATACGCGGCGAGCGGGCCCTAACAGCAAGAGTAGAAGGCGCAGGCATGCCCGAGCGCACAATTAGAAACGCCGTTGATACACTTGTCGAGCTTACCCACAACCTAGGACTCGCCACCATTGGTAACCAACTTTACATGAGTGGGCTTTCTAATTTGTTTGGTCAACCAGAGTTTATTAATGGCGCGCAAGTACAGCAAGTAGCTGGATTGCTCGATAACCTAGAGCCATGGCTACGTGAAGCTGCGCCAAATAAACCACTGAGCGTATATATTGGAAAAGAGAATCCCATAGGCCGTAGTGCTGGATGTAGCTTGATTATCAGTCGCTTTCAGTCACCTTTCTCTGACCGTAGCTATATTGGAGTACTTGGGCCAACCCGCCAAAGCTACAAAGAGGTAATGAGTTTAGTAAAATATGCAGGAACAACATTAGAAAAGGCAATATATGAGTAAAAAACCAACTAAAGATGAATTAGTTCAACAAATAGCAGATTTGACGATGGCGTTGCAACGGGAACGTGCAGACTCAGAAAACGTTCGAAAACGTGCAGATGCAGACCGTTTGGCACTCGGTGATGTTCACAAAGCAAATGTCATAAAGCAATTACTGCCTAGTATTGATAACCTTGATCGTGCCCTAAAGCACATACCCAAAGAACTAGAAGGCAATGATTATGTCAAAGGTGTTCAAGGCGTAGTAAAGCAGTTTGAAAAAACGCTTAAAGACATAGGCGTGACGCGAATTGAAACTGTCGGTAAAGAGTTTAACCCTCATATTCATGAAGCTGTAAGCATGGAAGAAGGTGAAGGTGATATAGAGATGGTGTGCGAAGAACTACAGTCCGGTTATCAGCTGCATGATCAAGTTATTCGCCCAGCTATGGTCCGCGTAAAAAGTGAGTAATGGCAGTGATAAGATACAAATCCAAAGCTGAACTTTTTTACCCTTGTGAATCTTGCCCACTAAATCCTGCCTATGAGGACAGGGGTCAGTCGGTTCTCTCTACTATTGGCTGGGCTGTACTGCGGCTTAAAAAATCCTTGCAAGAAGACGAACAGTGGGAAAACGATACTACTCCAAATGAAAGAGCGGCAGAAATCGTATTACAATGCGATTTGAACGAAGATTATGATGACCTGACAGGTTCTTTACTTTCTTGCGCACAACGTCAATTTTTACCAAGAGAAATAAAAGAAGTTGATCCAAACGAGAGCTATCTATAGTTGGCACTCTCGACCCATATCAAAGAATTAATTACTCATCTGCTAGAGGCCTGGCCTCTAGCAGAGTATGAAAACAGCGTTACGACTATATAATTGGCACTCTTGACACATGAGTGCCAAATTTATTATGATAGAATAGTATTAGCACTCTTGTAGCTAATCTGCTAATAATCGTAAATAAGGAGAATCAACAGTGGGAAAAATTATAGGAATTGATTTAGGAACAACTAATTCAGCCATGGCTGTTATGCAGTCAGGTAAAGCAGAAATTATCGCAAATTCGGAAGGAAATCGTACTACTCCAAGTGTAGTTGCGCTTAATAAGAACAAAGAACGTTTGGTTGGTCAGGTTGCGCGCAGACAGCAAGTAACTAACCCTACGAACACAATTTATGAAGTAAAACGACTTATAGGACGCGATTTTAAGGATGAAGAAGTCCAACGTGACCTTAAGCTTATGGGTTATGAAATCGTAAAAAGTGGCCAAGGCGTAAAAGTAAAGATGGGCTATAAAGACTATAGCCCCGAAGAAGTAAGCGCTATGATTTTAGGCAAACTCAAGACCGATGCAGAGGCGTTTTTGGGTGATAAAGTCACAGAAGCAGTTATTACTGTTCCTGCATATTTTGATGACTCACAGCGCCAAGCTACTAAAGATGCAGGTAAAATCGCTGGTCTAGAAGTAAAGCGTATTATTAACGAACCAACCGCTGCTGCACTAGCTTACGGACTTGATAAAGATGCCAAGAAAGACGAGAAAATCGCTGTTTACGACCTTGGTGGCGGTACGTTCGACGTATCTATCCTGGAACTTGGAGATGGTGTATTTGAAGTAAAAAGCACAAATGGTGACACGCACCTTGGTGGTGCAGATTTTGACCGCGTGTTAGTAAACTACTTTGCTGCAGAGTTCAAAAAAGAACATGGTCTTGATATTTCTGATGACAAAGCTGCAATGCAACGCCTCCGTGATGAAGCAGAAAAGGCCAAGATTGAGCTTTCAACTTCTCAGGAGGTAGATATTAATCTGCCATTTTTAACTGCAGATGCCGATGGTCCAAAGCACTTTGAACACAAACTGACTAGAGCTAAATTAGAAAGTTTGGTAGGTGATTTAGTAGATAAAACCGCCGTTCCTTGTGAAAAAGCCTTAAAAGACGCAGGCATTAAAGCTAGTGAAATTGATGCTGTAGTACTTGTTGGGGGTATGACCCGAATGCCTGCCGTGCAGGAAAAGGTAAAGAAAATTTTTGAAAAAGATCCAATGCAGGGTGTAAACCCAGACGAAGTAGTTGCAATTGGTGCAGCGATTCAGGGTGGAGTACTCCAGGGAGACGTCAAAGACGTATTGCTACTGGACGTAACGCCACTTAGTCTTGGAATTGAAACACTTGGAAGTGTTACAAACAAACTTATTGAGCGAAACACGACCATTCCAACAAGCAAAAGCCAGGTGTACTCAACTGCTGCCGATAATCAGCCGCAAGTAGAGATTCATGTACTGCAGGGTGAGCGTGAAATGGTTGCTGATAACAAATCACTAGGACGATTTGTTCTAGATGGCATCCCACCAGCACCACGTGGTGTCCCTCAAATTGAGGTGACATTCAATATCGATGCTAACGGTATCTTGAATGTTTCTGCCAAAGACAAAGGTTCTGGCAAGGAACAGAGCATTACAATCCAGAACAGTTCTGGTCTATCAAAAGAAGAAGTAGAAAAGATGGCAAAAGACGCAGAAACTCACGCTGATGAAGACAAGCAAAAGCGTGAGGCAATTGAGGCGCGTAACCAGCTGGACAGTGCCGTATACCAAGC
>JBBQAZ010000003.1:0-62661 GCA_038316995.1 Saccharimonadales bacterium (SeqCode)
AACCTTATTCACTATGTCTTCGTCAAGTATACTACCATGTGTTTCGACCGCATCACGTGCGGCAACCATACGAGCTGCAGAACGGTAAATCATTTCACGCTCAACAAGCGTTAGGTGTCCTCCTCTTAGTAGGTCCGTGCGTATCTTTGGTGCATGTTGAAGTTTTTCAATAAACTTGGGGTAGCGGTTCGCAATACTGCTGTCAAAAAAAGCAATGTTACCCTGGGAGTCATCTGAGAGGCCTTCAGCAAACTCACCAGCTCTGCCGCTAAACAATGTGTGTCTTGTTGCAAGAGCGGGAATAAGGTATTCAAGTTTTGGTTCCACTGTATCGATGTATTTAAGCCTTCTAGCTTCAGTCAGTATGTGCCGCATTGAAGTTAGTGCTGCAAACACTTCTCCCGCACTCTTTTTGTCAGTAGCTAGCTCTTTGATTGTAATCTCTTCAGGGATACAAGGATCGACCCCTTCAAGCCATACAGTTTCTTGACCGTAGAGTAATCCAACTGCAGCGGCGCCTAGACCTTCCATGATTCCTCTTGACTCCCCATACCGCATTGTTAACTCACTATTGAATATGTATTGATTGCGGCTGTATATGTCTTTTTGGATTAAAGCGTATGACGCTATGTCATCATCCATGCTTACCTTTTGTACTGCTAAATCATAGGCATCTTGGATGATTGATTTTCTGTATCTTCTTAAAGATTTTGGCAATTCAACACGTGGCGGTCCGACCATTATTCCTGGAAGACCTTCGGCCACAAAAACACCTAGAGAACGACCATTGTGACTTTTTATTTTAGCAGATGTTCCTAGTGCGGTCCCTACGACTACCCCGATATCAGTTTTTTGATTGAGCGGTATAGCCGTCACTGTTGGATAATGTAGGCCGTTATTAAAATAGTAAACATCAACAAACGCCGGACCGTTATCACCATTCACAACATCTACACCATATTTCACGTCAGAAATTGCCAGATCTTTAGTTCGTTCAATATGACTAATTAAAAAATCTCTCCGGGAATCGGAGAGATTATTTTGTGCATTGAGATGTGCGAGTCGTTCGTCATATTGTGGTTGCTGTAGTTGTTCAGCAGTTGACATGTGTATTTTCCAATAAGTGTGTTTTCATGTTACACGCTTATGTTACACGATAATTTAGTACTTGTAAATTTATGAAAATAGCGTCGGAAAAAAGACGCGGAAACTTGCCTAGTAGTTTGTTATAATGGTACGAAATGTCTAAATTATCCACCGAAGATGTATTAAAATTGGCACGGCTTTCACGGCTTTCACTTGTCGAAGTTGAAATTGTATCATTTCAAAATGAAATTAACGAAATACTTAGTTACGTTGAAGTTTTGCAGACTGTTGATGTTGAAGGTTTGGAGCCGACAATTCAAGTAACTGGGCTTCAAAATGTCATGCGTGAAGATAAGCTCGTTTCATATCAAGCAAGCCCAGAAGGATTACTACATGTTGCACCCTCATGTGAAGACACATTGTTGAAAGTTAAACGAGTATTACAGTAATGGAAGAGTGGAGCTTAATTAAAACTCTTGTTGGTGATGTTCAAAGCCAAAAGACATCAGCTTTAGAGTTGGTTACTTTGGCAATCGAGCGAATTGAAAATAGCAAAGAATACGACGCAATTATCTCTTTGACCAAAGAGCGTGCAATAATTCGTGCAAAAGAAATCGATACACAAATTGCAAATGGAAAAGATGCTGGACGTTTAGCTGGAATTCCGTTTATAGCAAAAGACAATTTTTTGACGTTTGGGTCAGAAACTACCGCAGCAAGCAATATGCTTCGTGGTTTTGAAGCTCCATATCAAGCAACAGCTGTAAATCGTTTGGAAGCTGAAGGTGCAATTTGTGTTGCAAAGGCCAACCTTGATGCTTTTGCACATGGCTCCTCCACAGAAAACAGTGACTTTATGACAACAAAGAACCCTGCCGACAAATTACGTGTGCCTGGTGGCTCTTCTGGCGGCTCTGCCGCCGCTGTAATGCTAGGCATGGCCCCATTCGCTCTTGGTACCGATACGGGCGGTTCTATACGGCTCCCTGCGTCATATTGTGGAGCAGTCGGCTATAAGCCAACTTATGGTCTGGTGTCACGAAGCGGTGTAGTGGCAATGGCCAGCAGTACAGATGTAATTGGCCCTATTACGCGCAGCGTAGACGATGCCCAATTGGTGCTTTCATGCATGTCGGGACGCGACGAACTAGACGCCACATCAATTGAAAGTGATATAAAAGGAACTACAGCGGAGAGTTCGATTGAAGGTAAAAAAATCGGCGTTATTAAAGAATTTCTTGGAGATGGTGTCTCTGCTAACGTCAAGCAGGCAATTATTTATTCTATAAAAAAATTGGAAGATGCAGGGGCTAGTATTTCAGAAATAAGTTTGCCATCTATGGACTTAGCCTTAGCTTGCTACTACATTCTTGTTCCAGCAGAAATTAGCAGTAATTTGAGTCGTTACGATGGCCAGCGTTACATGCATGTAGCAGAAGGCTCGAAAGATTTGGAAGAAAGCTATCTAAAATCACGTACAGAAGGATTTGGCAGCGAAGCAAAACGTCGAATTATGATAGGTACTTACGTACTTTCAAGTGGTTACTATGATGCATATTATCGTCGTGCACAGCTCGTTAGAACGAGGATAGTCAATGATTTTAAAACTGCTTTTAACGATCTAGATTTTCTTGTTAGTCCCGTTGCTCCATCTACTGCATTTAAGATTGGCGAGAATACAGCCGACCCGCTGCAAATGTATCTCGCAGATGTAATGACTGTTGGTGCAAGCCTGGCTGGAATTCCTGCGATAAGTATTCCAATAAAAACGAATGACCTGCCGATTGGGCTACAGTTAATGGCAGCACAAAAGGAAGATAATCGTTTACTCGCTTTCGCTAAAACAGTCGAAGGGGTAATCTCATGAGTCCAGAAAAGATAGTGTTTATTATAGGTTTGCTTTTCATATCTAGTATCGTCGCATTATTTCTTTATAAAAAATTACCGAAGCGTCTTAAGAAACAAAATTATGTTAAAAAATGGCGGGAGTTGCAAATACTCTGCAAAGATAAATCAGAATGGCGCCATGCGGTGATATCTGCCGATAAGCTGCTGGATAAAGCAATGAAACAACGAAAAATAAAAGGTAAGAGTCCTGGTGAACGTCTTGTATCAGCGCAACGAAGGTTTAACAGCAATGATGACGTCTGGGCCGCTCATAATTTGTATAAGAAACTAATGAACAATCCAGATCTTCAGCCAAAGGAAGTAGAAATAAAGAAGGCGTTAACTAGCTTTAGACAAGCGTTACGTGATTTAGGAGCACTCCCGAGTGAAAAGAAAATAAATGAGTAACTATAAAGCAACAATCGGAATTGAGTGTCACGTCCAGCTTCACACAAAAACGAAGTTGTTTGCCGCCGTTGGCAACGACGCGAGAGATGCTAAACCAAATAGTTTAGTTAGCCATATTTGTTTTGGAATGCCCGGAGCATTGCCCGTATTAAACAAAGCGGTAATCGAGCATGCTGCACGTTTTGCGTTTGCATTCGGTGTTGCTCCGCAAAAACACAGTTACTTTGAAAGAAAACATTATTTTTACCCTGACTTACCAAAAGGATATCAAATTACACAGCTTGAAGCCCCAATAGTTAAGGGCGGCAAAGTAAAGATTAATATTGATGGGCAATCAAAGTCTGTAAAACTCAACAGGATACAAATAGAGGAAGATGCAGGCAAGAACACTCATCCAGTCGGAACCGATTATTCGTTAGTAGACTTGAACAGAGCCGGTACGCCGCTGTTTGAGATTGTATCTGAACCTGATATTTCATCGCCAGCAGAAGCAAAAGCTTTCGTAAGAGAACTCTACCTTATTGCACGTTATGCGGGCGTTTCAGATGCAGATTTGTATCACGGCAATATGCGATTTGATGTGAACGTATCTGTAAGTGATAATGATGAGCTAGGAACAAGAACAGAGACTAAAAACTTGAACAGTTTCAAGAGCGTTGAAAAAGCAGCAGAATATGAAATTGCCCGCCAAATAAAATTGCTTGAAAAAGGTGAGAAAATTGTTCAAGAAACCAGAGGTTGGGATGATTCAAAACAGATAACAGTTAGTCAACGCGGCAAAGAACAAGCTCATGACTATCGATATTTTCCCGACCCGGATATTCCACCAGTAGTTTTAAGTGATGACCAAATTGAGGCGGCAAGACAAAGTCTCCCAATAATGCCAGGTGAGTGGCGCAAACGGCTTAGTGAACTAGGGTTAGGCGAATCGCATATCGAGACATTGCTTGAAGCGGAGTTAGAGTCCGCGGCCAGCTATATTACTTTTCTTGATGATTCCCTTAATACAAACATAAAGACACTTGCAGACTGGTTCGTTAATATTGAGATTCCACTGCGACGCGACGAATCAAAAGAAGTGCAGCTCAATGATAATGAAAAACGAATTCAGCTTTATGCCGCAGCGCAACAACTGGTTCAAGAAAATAAACTAAGTTCAACAAACGTAAAAGAACTTCTGACTTCAATTTTATTGCTGGGAACCATACCCGAAAACATTGAGCAATATGCGGAATCACAGGGTTTAATCCAAGAATCTGACGAAGAAGCTATAAATGAAATCGTAGTAGCGGTGCTCAAGGCGAATGAAGCTGCCGCGAACGATGTAAAAAACGGCGAAATGAAAGCAATTGGATTTTTAGTTGGTCAGGTAATGAAAGCTAGTAAGGGCAAGGCAAACCCCAAGCTTGCCCAAGATTTAATTAAAAAGCAACTTAAAATCTAGCTAATTTTCTTCATCAACTTTGTGAAGCATTTTATCTAACGTGCTCTGGCCGATTGTCTTGAGTTGAACCATATTTGATAACATCTGCTCAAGCGGTGATGACTTGTCGCCAGGCAGAGATAAATCTCTGTCTTGTAAGTATTTTCTAAGTATATTTTCAGTTGTCTCTATTGAAGCTTTTATGCTGATAGCAGATTTTGGATTTAAATGAATACGCTCATGTTGCAAACGAAAAAAGTTTGCGAAAAACCAAGCAAAACTACTACTAACATTTTCTATATCGGCACGTACGGTTATTTTTTCTTCAATGGTTTCGCAAGAAGCATCAATATGTGTCGCTAAAATACACTTTCCGATACGCTTTACTCTTTCATGTCCGAGCACTGAGGTTAGGTCTCGTTCTGCACGGTTCGCTGAGCGTGATTCTTTACTGGAAAATTTTGCCTCCGGGGCTTTTGCAAAATCATAGTCATGGTATAAAGCAGCTGGGCCTGTAACTAGTCTGTCAACACTCGCACCTGCTTCTTCGCACTGGGAGGCAAACTTTTCTGATGCAACGAAAGTATTTTTTGCGTGATCAAAATTATGGTATGGAAGATTAGTATAACCACGCTTAGCTAACCCTACAACTTCTTGTAAAAGGGGATTCCTGTTTATTAATTTTTCGAATTCGTCCATGTGGACCTTGATTATACTCTGGTTTTATTGCAATGCAATATTTTGCTTTCGGGAATAAATGCTATAATGGTTGTATATGGAAGGGGCAGAACCAATTTTAGTAATTATACTCTCAAGCTTTTTAGCTTTGTTTCTGTTATTAGCGATTATCGCAACTTATAAATTCATACAAATTATGTCATCTTTAAAACGAATTACCGAGAAAGCTGAACATATAGCTGATCAAGCTGAATCAATTAGTGATATATTCGTAAAAACATCTGGCCCTTTGGCAGTGGGCAAGTTGTTAACACACCTCGCTGAAAGCGTGTTCAATAAGTCAAAGTCTAAGAAGGAGAAATAAGATTATGGGAAAAACTACAGGAAAATTGGCATTAGGTACTGTTATCGCTGCGGCTGCAGGTTACGTTGGAGGAGTGCTCACTGCACCTAAAAGCGGTAAAGAAACTCGTAAGGACATTAAAAAGTCAGCACTTAAAGCGAAGAATGAAGCCGAGAAGAAATTAAAGCTTGCACACAAAGAGTTAACAGAACTTAGCGAGAAAGCAAAAAAGCAAGGAACGAAAGTTTCAACAAAAGCAAAGGCTGAACTTAACGGTCTATTAGAAAAAGCCCAAACTGCCAAAACCCGTGCAAGCGAGCTATTGAGCGCAGCGCATGAGGGCGAGGCAGAAAATGAAGACCTCCAAAAAGCGATAAATGAAGCAAAAAAAGCGAGTGATCATTTGAAGAAGTTCTTAACAGATGCCAAAAAAGCCGACAAATAAAGAACTAGAACAATTTGCTAAAACCCTGAGCTATATATATGAGGCAGGGTACGTGAGTCGCAAAAGAATACTTTGGTACAGTTTTGTACGCGGCTTTTTTAATGGTATGGGCGGTTTTCTAGGAGCGACTGTCGGCATTGGTCTTTTGATTTGGATTGTGTCGTTAGTTGTTGGTATTCCTATTTTAGGAAGTTTTATTGAATATTTGCAAAATCTATCATCATGATAGCGGATTTCTAATTAATGGACTCGAATTAGTCTCTTTTTACGAGTAAACTAGACATAGAAATAAAGGGGAAATAAGTGACAAAGCCGATTTTAGGTCCTGCAGACTATGTACACCTGCATAACCATACGCAATATAGTTTGCTAGATGGACTAACAAAAGTTCCTAGCCTTATTGAGTATGTAAAAATGAACGGCATGAAATCAGTGGCCATTACAGACCATGGGACATTATCGGGTGTTGTAGAGTTTTATAAAGCGGCAAAACAAGATGATATCCGCCCAGTGATTGGAATGGAGACATATATTGCCGCCAGAAAACATACAGACAAGGAGCCTGGAAAGGACAAGCCCAACTTTCACCTTATACTTCTTGCAATGAATCAGATGGGCTATGAAAACCTTATGCGACTATCAACCATTGCAAACCTAGATGGTTTTTACTATAAGCCACGAATTGATCATGAGTTACTTGAACAATACAACGAAGGTTTGATTGTTCTATCGGGATGTATTGGTGGCGAAGTTGGCAATGCTTTGCGCAGCGATCAGTCTGTTCAGGCGAAGGAAACAGCTAGCTGGTACAAGAAAGTATTCGGAGATAGATACTATATTGAGCTACAAGATCATGGACATCCTAATCATCCGAGTAAATGGGATGAACAAGTGGCTGTAAATAAAAAACTACGGTCATTGGCAAATGAGCTGGATATAGAATGTGCAATTACTTCTGACGCCCATTACTTAAAACATGCCGACCAAGAAGCTCATGAAATATTACTTTGCGTCCAAACTGGATCATTTCTGAGCGATGAAAAACGGATGTCATTAAAAGAATTTGAGCTTCATGTAACAAAACCCGAGGAATTAATTGATCGATGGAAAGATGATTTTCCTGAAGCAATTATCAATACCAGAAAGATCGCAGAGCGCTGCGATGTAACTTTGGATCTTGGGAAGATTCTTATTCCTAAATTTGAAACACCCAAGGGGCAAACAGAGGAAAGTTATCTCAAACAATTGGTTTATCAAGGCCTCTCTTGGCGCTACAATCAAACATTACCACTCGATTCTAAAAAGCTTACAATTTCTAAAATGAAAAAGACCCTATCTGATGCCGTCGTAGAACGGGCGGATTATGAGCTTGGAATAATTCAAGACATGGGATTTAGTGGTTACTTTCTTATAATTGCTGACTTCATGAACTGGGGGAAAGAACAAGGAATTGTTTTTGGTCCAGGCCGCGGTTCAGCAGCTGGATCAATAATAGCCTATTCATTAAACATTACAGATCTTGATCCACTAGAATACGATTTACTTTTTGAAAGATTTTTAAATCCAGACAGAATTAGCATGCCAGATATTGACATAGACATACAAGATACGCGTAGAGATGAGGTTATTCAGTATTGTGTTGATAAATATGGAAAAGACCGCGTAGCTAATATCGTGACATTTGGTCGCATGGCTGCAAGAAATGCCGTTCGTGATGTATCCCGAGTGTTGCAAGTTCCTTATAGCGAGGCAGATAGGTTAGCAAAAATGATTCCTCCGCCAGTGCAAGGTAGACATATTCCACTAGAGGTATCGATTAAAAACGACAATGAATTACGGGAAGAGTATGAATCGAATGAGACAGCACAGCGAGTCTTTGATTTGGCCGTCCAGCTAGAAGGAACAATAAGAAGTCATGGGGTTCACGCAGCAGGTGTGGTTATAGCGCCTGATGACATTGTTAAATTTGTCCCACTTGAAATGGCTCAAAAAGGAGTTGTCTCTACTCAATATTCAATGAATCCAGTTGAAGAATTGGGCCTACTGAAGATGGATTTCCTGGGACTTTCCAACCTTACGATCATTAAAAACGCACTCAGAATTATTCGTAAGGTTGAAGGCTGGGAAATTGATATATCTAAAATTCCTCTTGATGATGAAAAAACCTTTAAGTTATTTCAAGATGGTGCAACAACTGGTGTTTTTCAGTTTGAGTCAGCAGGCATGAAACGATATCTTAAAGAATTGAAACCAACAGAATTTTCAGACATTATCGCCATGGGTGCATTGTATAGGCCAGGCCCTTTAACAGCTGGCCTAACTGATAAATTTATTGCAAGAAAAAATGGTAAAGAAAAGGTCGAATTTGAGCACGAATTGATGGAAGTAGCGCTAGGATCAACATATGGCGTGCTGGTGTATCAGGAGCAAGTTATGCGCGTCGCTGTAGACATGTGTGGATTTAGCGGTGGACAGGCAGACACACTGCGAAAAGCAATTGGTAAGAAAAAAGTTGAACTTATGGCTCAGATGAAAAAAGAATTTATAGATGGAATGGTAAAAAATTCTGGCGTTAAAGCTTCTTTTGCGGAGAAATTCTGGAAAGACCTAGAAGGGTTTGCAGACTATGCATTTAATAAATCCCACTCTGCTTGTTATGCATTGATTGCGTACCAAACAGCTTACCTTAAAGCACACTTTCCTGCAGCTTTTATGGCTGCCCTTATGACAAGCGATTTTGATGATACTGATCGACTAGCCATAGAAATTACTGAGTGTCAGCATCTCGGAATAGATGTTTTGCTTCCTGATGTAAACGAATCTTTTGTAGAATTTGCCGTGGTTCCCGAAACAAAGCAAATACGATTTGGTATGTCAGCAATCAAGAATGTGGGAACAGGAACAGTCGAGGAAATTATTCGCGCTCGTACTACAAAAAAATTTACTGATATCAATGATTTTTTCTCAGAAGTTAATCCACGTATCGTTAATCGTAAAGCACTCGATAGCTTGATTAAAGCTGGTGCGTTTGATGAACTTAGCGATAGAGGCACGCTGCTTCACAATATCGATGTCGTGTTAGCTTACGCTCAAAGGATCCAAAAACAAAAAGCTATCGGACAAACAGATCTTTTTGGAAATAGTCAGCAGGCCTCTGATGATTCAATTGGGAGCACATTGAAGTTAGAATCCCCGACAAGTGATTTATTGGCGTCTGAAACCTTAAAATGGGAAAGAGAGCTACTCGGAATCTATGTTTCTGCTCATCCTCTACAGGACTACAAGAAATTCCTTGAAGCAAAAACTCAACCAATCTCGAGTTTATCTGCTCAAAATGATGGTGAGCGTGTTGTAATTGGTGGGAGTGTAAATGAAATGCGTGAAATCGTAACTAAAAAAGGTCAACGGATGGCATTCGTAAAAATTGCTGACGAAAGCGAAGAAATTGAACTTATTTTATTTCCAAATATATACGAACAAACAGCGCATCTTTGGATACACGACCAGGTTGTTTTAGTAAAAGGTAAATTGTCTGCAACAGATAAAGATGGCAACAAAACAACAGATTTAAAAGTTATGGTGAATGATGCGCAGGAAATTACGTTGGACCAGGCAAAACGTGAAGCTAGAAAAAAATCTAAAAATAAAACTGCAAAAGACGTGCCAAAAGAAAAAGCAAATACTCCAAAACCGGCAGTGGATCCAAAAGTATATCTGAGGATTCCGTCAAGTAAGGATCACGAAATACTCATCCAGATTAAAGAAATAAGTGAGCGTCACAAGGGTGAAAACGAGGTGGTGCTTGTTATCGGAGAAACGAGCGATAGACAAGTTATCCGCCTTCCATTAAAGATTAGTTACGACGAAAGCGCCGAATCTTCTTTTGCCGAGCTTTTAGGAAAACAAAACGTCAAATTGCACTAGCCAACAAAACCAGCAGTTTGTAGCAACAGGGCTCCCAGTGCAACTATTCCTGTCACGGTAATGTCAAGAACAGGATGATGCATAATAAAATGCTCTCCGTTTGCAATAATTCGCTTCAATCGTATGGCATGACGACCGATTAGGAAAACAGCCCCAATGCCAGTGATTATTCCAACTGCGAAACTCGCTGCAGCGGCCTGTTCATCGGTTATACTGGCAATGAATGTTACTGGTTTTTGACTCGTCGGCGCAGTTGTTGTCGCGTTAGTTTGAAGCACCTCGGGTAAGGTGTCTGACGGTGTTGCGTAAAAAGCAACTACAATTGTCTCGACATTACCTCCTTGATATCCTTCGGCGTCCACTATTCCAAACCCAACCTCTGTAAACTCATTATCGAGTAAATTTTCTCTATGTGATGGGCTTTGCATCCAGCCAGATACCGTGGCATTACTGCTAGAGAATCCATACGCTAGATTTTCTCCCGCCTTTTGATAGCTGTAGCCAATAGTGTCAATAAAAATCCAAGGCTGATTGCCCTCTGGGGTGTTGTGTGACCAATAGTTTTTGGTTTTCATGTCTTCTGCTTTTGCTTGAGCTGCCTGGTTTAGTTGTTCGTTTGACTTCAATGGCGAAATCGATCGACTCGTTCTCTCATTATTTGTTTCAGACAGTAATTTCAAGGTACTTATATCGTTATTAATACCTAGCACATTGCCGATTTGTTGAGGTTTTATGTTTCCAAAAATTAGTACCGAAAGTAACATAACGAGCATCGGGATGTATGGCCAATACACTTTCCTGTAAGAATGTGTTTGCTTTTTATGCTGACCATATCTTTTTTTATGATGGGAGGCTGCCACCGTTTTTTGTTTTGCCATAATGCTATTGATTATACAACTTGAGGACTAAATCGACAATGATAGAGCATCATTGCTGCTGCCTGCACTACGTTATGTGATTCTTTCTTGCCATACATTGGGATTTCAATTGTTTTGTCACAAAGATCTATAAGTTCAGAGTCCATTCCCTGAACCTCTTTTCCAAGAATAACGCATGTTTTTGCTTTTGGAGAGTATTTTGGAATCGTAATAGAATTTGAGCTTTGCTCCAGTGCTATGACGTCTATACCCGAGCTTTGTAATTTTTTGATCAGCTTAACTATATCAAGTTCATAGCTCCAACTAACAGAGTTTTCAGCCCCGAGAGCAGTTTTGTTAATCTGTTTTTGTAGCTTTTTCACAATGTGCGGCAATCGTGTATCATCTTTTTGCGCAGGATATGGTGTATAGCCCGTAAAATACAAATGACTAACACCTAGTCCATCGCAAAGGCGCAATAGTGCGCCTACATTGAATGTGCTGCGCATGTCGTGGGCTATAACGTATAATTCTCTATTCATCACAAACATCCTAACAGATTATTCTCATCTTGCGCCGCTTATGGTTAAATAGGGTCTATGAGTCAAGACGCTAGAACTATTGAAGAAACCGCCACGCAGCGTCGTTCGGCTATTTTAGGTATGGAATACCACAATACTGCAGGAACAGATAAACAGCTGTATAAAGAAATTATGCCATATGAAAAACTAAAAGAAATTCGCGTGGTCCCGCTTTCTGCAAATGCACACGCTATTAATTTTGGAGTAACTAACAATACTTCACAGCAAACAATGCAAAAACTCTCACAAGAATTCATGGATCAGCGACTTCGTTTTTACATGATTTCAGACACGGGTTTTCAGGAATATATGATGTTATATAATCCGCCTAGAAAGGTCGAGTATCACGATATTTCTATCACAGGGGAGGATACTCAAAAGGTTTTATTACAAGTTTCGCAAATGTTAGAGCAGGTTCGTGCGGATGATATGCTGTCGTACTTGGTTCAACAAGCTCATAAGCTCGGTTCTTCAGATATCCATCTTGAAAATCAAGAGGAACATGTACGGGTTCGATTTCGAATAGATGGCGTGTTACATCCAGTTGCTAAATTGGCTAAAGACCGTTACCGTTTGCTTGTATCGGCAATTGCGAGCGCGGCAAATATATCAACATCATCCGATGAGGCTCAACAAGGCCATATTAGGCAAAAAGGAAAAATGGCAGATGGAACGGAAGTTGATGTGAATGTTCGTCTTGAGACCGTCCAGACCGTTAACGGGATGGATGCAGTCATGCGACTATTTAATATGGACGCAGAAAAATACAGTCTTGAACGACTTGGTCTTTCAGAAACGCAGCGAGCAGTTGTTGACGACATTATTTCCAAACCAAGTGGACTAGTGCTTGCTGTCGGTCCGACAGGGTCCGGTAAAACCACGACTCTTTACTCTATTCTTAACACCTTAAATAATGATGAGCGTAAAATAATCACAGTTGAAGATCCAGTTGAGTATCAGTTTCCGGGCATCGTGCAACTTTCTGTTAGTTCAAAAAACAGCAAAGAACAAGGTTTTGCTGAACGTCTTCGCGCCATATTGCGCTTAGATCCAGATATAGTAATGGTTGGCGAGATAAGGGATATGGATACGGCTAGAACAGCGCTACAGGCTTCACTGACCGGACATCTAGTACTTTCAACCTTTCACGCGTCTTCTGCTGCAGCGGCGCTTACACGGCTCCTGGACATCATTGAGAGCAACCCATTGTATTTATCAGCAATACGACTCGTTATGGCACAACGTTTAGTGCGTAAACTTGATGATTCAACAAAAGTACCTTATCAGCCGAGCGATCAGGAGTTGGAGCATCTTAAAACTGTTTTTGCGACACTTCCACGGCAAATTGAGCAACCCGATCTTAGTAACTTGCAGCTATACAAGGCCGGCTCATCCCCCGAGAATCCATTTGGGTTTAAAGGTCAAATTGCTATTCGAGAACAATTTATGGTTAACGACCATATACAAAAAATTATGAGCACCCCTGAACATTTAACCACTCAACAAATAGAACAAGCTGCTATAGATAGTGGCATGACCACAATGCTTCACAACGGAATATTAGAGGTAGTTAAAGGTCAAACAACCATTGAAGAAGTCTACCGAGTTGTCGGATAACTGCTAAATTATTACGTTTGCGATTTTTTGTACAAGGCGTTTATCTAGAACGCTTGGAATGATTTCGTCTGGTGTTGGGTTTTCTACTAAGGATGCGATGACTTTTGCGACTGCGATTTTATGATCATCGGTTATTTCTGTAACTTTATTGTCAAGTGCGCCTCTAAAAATTCCTGGGAAGGCGAGGGCATTATTGACTTGATTGGGGAAGTCACTTCGACCAGTCGCAATAATTGTCGCGCCTGCTTCTTTTGCGTTTTTTGGCAGAATTTCTGGATCTGGGTTAGCCATTGCAAATATTACGGCTCCGTCATTCATAGAACGAACCATTTTTTTGGTGAGCAGACCCCCCTTTGAGACACCTATAAAAATATCAGCTCCTTCAAGGATACTCTCAAGAGTTCCATCAATTCCTGAAAGATTCGTGTATTCAAGTAGTTTGAATTTTTCAGCGTTTAGGTCCTTGCGGTTTCTACTAATAATACCTTTGCTGTCCACTGCAAAAATTCTTGGGTTTGCATACCTGTGAAGTAGCTTTATTATTGCCGTTCCTGCTGCTCCTGCTCCCACGACAACAATTTTTGCAGCGCTAAGTTCTTGTCCTTTTATTTTCATTGCATTAATTAGTCCGGCAAGGACAACAATTGCCGTGCCATGTTGGTCATCATGAAATACAGGAATTGACAGTTCAGCTTTTAATCTTTCTTCAATTTCAAAACATTGAGGTGCAGCTATGTCTTCTAAATTAATTCCACCAAAGCTTGGTGCAATAGCTTTTACTGTAGCCACGATCTCATCAGGAGTGTGAACATCAAGAATTATTGGAACTGCGTCTATATCCGCAAAATGCTTAAACAGCATTGCCTTACCTTCCATGACAGGAAGCGCACCATATGGTCCTATGTCACCTAGCCCTAGAACCGCAGAACCATCACTAATTACAGCTACATTATTATTTAGCCAAGTAAAGTCGCGTGCTTCACTAGGATGTTCTGAGACGTAAGAAGAGACAGTAGCGACCCCTGGTGTGTAATAAGTACTAAGTTTCTCCACAGTATCCAGCTTGTCTTTAAGAGAGATGAATATTTTACCGTGCAAATCTTTATGCTTCTGCATGGCTTGTTTTTTGTAATCCATATCCCCTAGTCTACGTTCTTACAGTTTAATGAAAAGAATATTATGTACAACGTATTGCAATCTTCTCTGTATTGATGTAGAATCGTTCGAGTTATGCCCAGTAGTGAGCTTTCTATAACTACCTCGGTAGTATAGACTCTAGATAGGATGCATCGCTTCTAAAAATGAGGTCTGGGCAAATATGAAAGTTAATGGCGTTAAGCCAATAGAAAGTCTACAACTGGGTATGCAATCAGTTATTAAACAAATCGAAGACCGCCAGAAAAAGGCACAAGTAGTTGATGTCCGTTCTGGAGATACTGTAAAAGTTCACCAAAAAATCAAAGAAGGTGAAAAAGAGCGTATTCAAATTTTCCAGGGTATGGTTATTCGCGTTGACCGAAAAGGAAGCTTAAGTTCACGAATTGTTGTCCGTCGTATTGCAAGCGGAGTTGGTGTAGAAAAAAGCTTTTTGTTACATAGTCCACTTGTAACAAAAGTTGAAGTTACAAAGCGAAGCAAAGTTCGTCGTAATTACCTAACTTATATGCGTGAGCGAACTGGAAAATCAGCTCGACTTGGAAGTGTTGATTTTGATAAGGACGCTGTTAATACTGTCCGTGATATAGAAGCCGAAAAAGCTGAAGCTGAAGCGAAAGAAAAGGCAGCCGCAGAACATGCCGAACTTGATGCTGCAAAAGCTGAAGAAGCGGCAGCCGAAGAAGCAAAAGCACAGGCAGCACTTGCTGCTCATGATGAGGCCAATAAAGCATAACTTATCTATCTGATAAAAACCTAAACGTCCTAAATGGGCGTTTTTTGCTATCATATATATATGATAGGTATTGATGAGGTAGGTAGAGGTGCCTGGGCAGGGCCACTTTTAGTTGTAGCCGCTCGCATAAGAGACGCCCTTCCTAGTAACTTGAATGACTCAAAACAATTAAGTCTTAAAAAACGTGAATTGCTTTTCCCGCAAATAAAATCTTGCTGTGATATTGGCGAGGGTTGGGTGGAGCCGCACGAAATTGATGAATTTGGACTGACTCAGGCAATGAGATTGGCAGTGAATAGAGCTCTTATAGCTATAGGGGCAGATTTTGACGAAGACATTATTATGGACGGTCCTATCAACTATTGTTCTTTTGAATATAACTCTGTCCAGACAATCATAAAAGCAGACTCTATATACCCAATTGTTAGTGCTGCTAGTATTTATGCGAAAGTTGCACGGGACAGGCATATGAACCGAATAGCAAAGTTTTACCCTTTTTATGGTTTTGAAAAGCATGTTGGCTATGGCACTCAACTACATATATCGTCGTTGAAAATTCACGGTGTAAGTTTACTTCACCGAAAGAGCTATAAGCCGATAAAAGCCTATTTATGAAGTCCACAAAGCAAATAGGCGATGAGGGCGAAAGTTTTGTTTGCGAATATTTAATAAAAAAACAGTTTAAAATAATAGATAGAAATTGGCGCACGCGCTACTGTGAAATAGATATTATTGCAGAAAAAAACAACAGAATATATTTCATAGAAGTTAAAACGAGAAAGTCGGAAGTTTTTGGAGGTGGACTGGAATACATTACAAAAAAGAAGATTGCTCAGATGGAGTTTTCTGCTGAACTTTGGGTGAGCGATCAAAAATGGAGTGGTGAATACCAGCTGGCGGCAGCATCAGTTATTGCTGGAGATGTCGATTTTATTGACGAGCTTTGAAAAATGCTAGGATCTCTTTGTAGTCGCGATCTTTCCAGGCCGATTGCCACTGTAACATTTCTAATCCTTGATGATAGGCGCGCTCGAATGAAGGCGATAGTTTTGGCTTAAAGAAAGCTTCGTATTCCTTGACGAACGCTCCGTCACCATGAACTCTCGCTACGTAGATTGGTGTTCGATAAAAACTTAGATCAGATCCCAAGTTTTCCTCCAACCACGCCCAGTTATCTTTTAGCCATTGCCAGGTTATGTCTCGGCCGTGACGATTCATAAAGCTATAAGCAATCCAATAAGCCACATCCTGCAGACGTACAGCATCAGTCACGATCATCCCGAGTGCTCGCTTTATTAATTTTTCTTGTTTGAAGCCGGTAAGTGCGGCTGCAATCGTTACTTTTTCATCACTCAAATTTGCTTTTTCATAAAGCTTTACAAGCTTATCAAAAGTTTTTTCATCCCCGAGCCTAGCGGCCGTTCCAAATACGACACCGCGCATGTCCGGATCAATTGAACCTCCACGACGAACTTGTTTTGATATTTCAGGATTACGCAACTCTGGATTGACATCCTCTACATCATGCACTGCTTTAAATAGTTTCAGAGCGTGGTTCACCGCTTTTTTGTCATCTGACCCGGCAGCCATTCCCAAGACTATCGGTCTTAGTAGCTGATCAAAATGTGATTCGTCCTTCTTTGTTTCCCATCCAAGTCTAGCGAGTTCTTTCGATAAGAGGTTTCGGATAAATGGCTTCATGGCTTCTCTTAACTCGTCCTCGCGCATAACTAATCTGATACTTCCTAGTATGCCCGCAATTGTGTCCCAAACAGCATAATCGGTTTCATCTGAATAGTAGGACAGAAACTCAAGAGCATCTGCGGTAGAGCTCCCTCCGGCCTTTGCAATTTCTGTAATATCTGCCAACAGGCCAAGCCTATCAGCCGTAGAAATATGTCCCTTCTTTATTTGGGCGCCTAATGCGTGAAGGTGTGAAGCGTTATAGTTTACGCGGTAAAAACCTGCACTACCTACATTTACCAAGAAGTGGTCGGCATCTTTAACCACAAGGTTTCTTGACTCTGTATTTAAAGTTTCTGGTGCGTTTACATCGTCTTCTGTAGTTTGGAGGGCAATTGGCCATAGTTGTTTAACGCGCTTTTGATGTGGATTTACGTAAAAACGCTCTTGTCTTAGCTCCACGCTGTCATCTTTTATGTTAGCGTGAACTACCGGAAAGCCTGACGTGCTTGTCCAAGCATTCATGAATTTCATAACAGGCTTTCCAGATATTTCTTCAAAAGCTTTCCATAAATCAACGGTATCAGTGTTTTTATAAGCATGGAGCGTTAGGTAATGTTTTAGCCCTGCTTGAAAAGCATCCGATCCTAAATAATCATGCAGCATGTGTATCACGCTTGCACCTTTGCTATAGCTGATTGTGTCAAAGATACTGCGGATTTCATCTGGGTGTTTTATTGGAACTTCAACGGGGTGAGTATGCTGCAACGCATCAAGCTTTAGCGCCTGTTGCTGGTCGTCTACTAAGAATTGTGTCCATACGTTCCATTGTGGAAAAATATGATCAACTGCAAGAAATTCAATCCAACTTGCAAAACCTTCGTTTAGCCAAAGATCAGTCCACCAACGCATGGTTACTAGATTTCCAAACCACTGATGAGCAAGTTCGTGAGCAATGACAATAGCAACCCTTTGTTTCATTGCAACAGGTGAGTTCTCCTCATCAATAAGCAGAGCCTGCTCACGATAGGTAATTGCTCCCCAGTTTTCCATCGCTCCTGACGCAAAATCTGGAAGTGCAATGTGGTCGCATTTCTCAAGCGGGTACGGTATTCCAAAATAATTTTCATAAAAATCTAAGCACTTTACGGCAAAATCTAATGCGAAATCAGTTAACTTGACGTTATCTGGGGTTGCGTAAATGCGGGTTATTGTTCCACTTTTGCTTTTCGCTTCCGTGTAGCCCATATCACCGTAGATAAAAGCTAGCAGATAAGTCGACATATGGGGTGTGGTTTCAAAGCGAGTAGTTGTTAGTTTTCCCTTTGTTGATTGCTCTGCTACTGGTGTATTAGAAAGTACTGTTTCATTACTCGGAGTAGTGAGCGTCAGTTCAAACGTGGCTTTTGCAGCTGGCTCGTCGATGCATGGAAATACTTCACGCGCATGATGGCTTTCAAATTGTGTAGCAATAAGTTTTTTCTTTTTACCGTTTTCTTCAAAAAAGCAGGGATACATACCATTCATTTGACGAGTAATTACCCCACTAAAATCAAGTCGTAGAGTGATAGCGCCCGGATAAATTTGTTTTTTGGTATGAAGGCGTACTTCGTCAAATGATTTGTGAGAGTTTATTCTGTCAACAGCAATAGAGTCATCACCATTTTTGTCATGCCGCGTAACTGTTGCTTTCGTAATTTTTAATCCTTTTTGGTGCAACGTCATGCGCTGAGACGGTCTGCCAACTTTACTTCCACTAATAATTACAGTTCCGGAAAAGGTCATTTCGACTTTATTAGGAGTTAAATCAAGCTTGTAATGTGTTGGTTTAAATTGATCCAATAGATGCTTCACGGATGTACTCATGCATTTGATTCTATCATGCGGTCTATGAAATTTTCGTTGTTGAATTGATCTAGAATCTAACTATAAAAAAGTCGTAATACTATCCTAAATAAACGAGGGTATACGTCACGATATCTTCTTAAGAATTGACAACAGGAAACCAGGGCGTATAATTACTACTGTTGTCCGGCCGTCTCAGGTCGGATTTTTTCATTACAATGCAGTATTGAATAACATGGCGTACAGAACTAATCTGTGGCATACCGATGTTGAGCAAGAAATACTTTGCTGGAAATCCTAGTGCTCATTCCTCGCACTTTAAGTGCGATTCAGACCGCGCTTTTCATCCATCATGTACTTCATGTTTTCAAAACTGCAACCAAATAGTTAAATAAGGAGAAAAAATATGGATATGGATTTTAAACAATTAGCACAATCAATTGGGGCAATTTCAGAGGAAAAAAATTTAGATGAATCAGTTGTACAGGAAATTGTGGAACAAGCGCTAGCAGCTGCATATCGTCGTGACTACGGTGACCGTGAACAGGAAGTTCGTGCGACAATGAATATGAACAACGGCGAGGTAACGGCGTATGTTACTAAAACAGTAGTAGATAAAGTAGAAGATGAGTACATTGAAATTTCTGTCTCTGACGCTAAGAAAATCAACGCAAAAGTCAAAGTTGGCGAAGAAGTTGAGGTAACACAGAAAGTTGATAATTTTGGACGTGTTGCTGCCCAGACAGCTAAGCAAGTAATCCTACAGCGCTTACGTGAGGCAGAACGAGAGATTGTCATGGAAGAGTACGAAGACAAAATCGGTACTCTTATAAATGGAATCGTATCACGAGTTGAAGGTAATATCACGCGAATTGATCTTGGAAAAGCTCAGGGTATTATGCCTCGAAGCGAGCAAATTCAAGGTGAACGCTACTTCCCGGGACAACGAGTGAAGGTATTCTTAAAAGATGTAGAGCGCGGTTTTCGTGGTCCACAACTTATTTTGTCTCGCGGCAACACGCAGTTTATTGAATGGCTGTTTCGTTCAGAAGTTCCAGAAATGGAAAATAATTCTGTCGAAATCAAAGGTATTGCTCGTGAAGCAGGAGTACGTACGAAATTAGCAGTATCTAGTACTGTTCCAGGAGTTGATCCGGTTGGAACATTTGTAGGCGGTCATGGAACACGCGTAAACGCGGTTATGAGTGAAATTGGTGAGCAGGAAAAAATTGATATTGTTGTTTTTGATGAACACCCAGAAGTGTATATAACTAACGCACTTAGCCCAACAAATGTCACGAGCGTAAAAATTGATGAAAAGACTAAGAAGGCTCGCGTGCTTGTTCCGGACGATCAGTTGAGCATAGGTATTGGCCGTGGAGGTCAAAATGTAAGATTGGCAAGCAAGCTTACTGGCTACGAAATTGATATTGCAGGCGTAGATAACGCACCAAGACCAGTTAAGGAAGCAGAGGAGCCAAAAGAAGCGGTTGAATCAAGCAAGCCGGTTGTTCAGAAGTTAAAGAAGAAGAGTGAGTTAGAAAACAACTTACTGAGCGCTATCGAAGAACACGGCGAGTAGCAATGTCTTATCCTGGCGAAAAAGAACTCCTCGAGCAGCATTTTTTAGAACTTAAGACATACAAGCCTAAATTAGTTGAGGATGATTTGCTTTTCGTCGAAGAAGCAATTGAAACTGATACACATTACGAACCATTTGGGGACGTAGGGGATGTCATGCGATTACTCCAGGCTGCAGCAAATCTTGCAATGTTTACAGAAGAATATCGTAAACGAACCGGCAGCTTAGAGCTACCGGAGCAATCGTAAATTAGCACCCTCTACGCATTGAAGAGATCACACAAATAAAACTATTAGCACTCTTGCATTGAGAGTGCTAGTTGGTATAATGGATGTAGACGATAAAAACTTCGTTGATCATAAAGAGGGGGCGAATCACGATGATGCCGAATTCACCAGACTTTCAAGAATTTATTAATCATTTAACAGACAATGCTGTTCAGAGCTTGAAACATGCAGATGCAATTGCGCGTAGCTTTGGAAGCGCCTATGTGGGCACAGAGCACTTATTACTGGGTGTATTGGCGCAAGATTCCAGTATTGGCGCAAAGTTGCTTAGCGACAGGGGTATCACACTAGATCGTGCACGTTTGGCCCTAAATTTAACCCCTAAAACTCTCGTTATAAATCTGGGAGCAAAGGGCCTGAGTGAAACTGCAAAACTAACACTTAAGATGGCATATGATGTTGCTCAGGATTATGACCAAGATTATTGCGGTACAGAGCACATTTTATACAGTATATTAAGCCAGAAAAACGCACGTGCTACTGTACTTTTGCAAGAAATGGATATAGAAGTAGAGGTGCTTGTAAATGAACTCGAGCAATTCCTAAATAAGCAGCAATATGATGGAATGCGTAAAGAAGGCGCAAATTCAAAGAATACCAAAAGAAAAGGCAAAAAGACCGCGCTTGATTTTTTTGGAACTGATTTAACGCAGCAAGCAAAAGAGAAGAAACTTGATCCTGTAGTAGGACGCGAAGTTCAAATAAGGCGTTTAATTACAATTTTAAACCGACGAACAAAGAATAACCCGGTACTTATTGGTGAACCCGGGGTTGGAAAAACTGCAATTGTAGAAGGATTGGCTCAGCGAATAATTTCTGAAGACGTGCCTGACAGTTTGTTAGAACAACGTGTCATATTACTTGATCTTGCTGGAATGATTGCTGGAACTAAATACCGTGGTGAGTTTGAAGAGCGACTCAAAAAAGTAATGAGTGAACTTGAGAAGGATCAAAATACAATAGTATTTATTGATGAGCTTCATCTGATTGTTGGAGCTGGAGCGGCGGAAGGTGCTATGGACGCTGGAAATATATTAAAGCCAGCATTGGCCCGAGGCAAAGTCCAGGTAATTGGTGCAACCACCACTAATGAATACACTAAACACATCGAAAAAGATGCTGCTCTTGAGCGTAGATTTCAACCAATTCAAGTCCCAGAAGCAACTCCAAAAGAGACGCTAGCTATCTTAAAAGGTCTCCGTAAGCACTATGAAGAATTCCACAACGTTAAAGTTAGCGATGAAGTCCTAGAAGATACTGTTAGCTTTGCAAAACGCTACATTAATGATCGTTACATGCCAGATAAGGCAATTGATTTACTTGACGAAACCAGCGCACATTTGCGGGTAGACAAGGGACGGACACCACCGGAGCTCCGTAAATTACAAAAGGACCTAAAGCTAATAAACACTCGAATCGAAGACGCAGTTGACACAGAGGATTACGAACGTGCCGCCAAGCATAAACAGAAGGCTAGCCAGATTGCGGAGAACATAAAAGAGTTTCAGGTAAATGGGAAATCTTCTAATTCATTGACAGTAAAAAGTGACGATGTTGCAGATGTTGTAGCAAGAATGACAGGCATTCCAGTGTCAAAAGTTATAAAAACAGAGGCAAAATACCTTCTTGGTCTAGAAAAAAACTTGTCCAAGCATGTTATTGGTCAGGATGAGGCTGTTGGTGTAGTAAGTAAGGCCATTCGCCGTAATCGTGTTGGCATTAGTTCTGGTCAACGTCCAATCGGTTCATTCATATTTCTAGGTCCTACAGGTGTTGGCAAAACAGAGCTTGCGAGGGTGTTAGCCAAAGAATTCTTTGGTAGCCAAGACAATCTTGTCAAAATCGATATGAGTGAGTTTGGTGAACGCCACACTGCTGCACGACTGGTTGGTGCGCCAGCAGGCTATGTTGGGTATGAAGAAGGCGGCCAATTGACCGATAAAATTAGGCGTCAACCTTACAGCTTGGTCTTGTTTGACGAGATCGAAAAAGCTCACCCAGATGTTTTCAATATGTTGTTACAAATACTTGAAGACGGTTCATTAACTGATGCAAAAGGTCGTAAGATAGACTTCACTAATACCGTGGTAATCATGACAAGTAATATTGGTGCAGATAAACTTCAGAAAGAGGCCAACTTTGGATTTCATGCGACACGCGCTGAAGATCTAAAAGATTTAGATAAACTTCACGCTGCCAATAAGGACAAGGTTCAAGAAGACTTAAAGAAATTAATGCGCCCAGAATTACTCAATAGAATTGATAAAGTCGTCGTGTTCCGTGCATTAACAAAACCAAATCTAGAGAATATTTTGGATAATCAAATTACCGAACTACGCGAACGGCTATTAAAACATGGGATAGGTATTAAGCTTACTAAAAGAGCGAAGAAATTCTTAATGGATAATGGATATGACGCGAAGAATGGTGCACGTCCAATGCGACGACTACTTGAAGATACAATTGAAGATCATATAGCGCTTGAGCTACTTTCCGATAATTACCTACTCGGTGATGTGATTCGTGTCTCAGCTGGTAAATCAAGTCTTCTATACAAACCTATAAGAGAAAGAAAAGAAATCGGACAAGTGGTAAAATAACCACATGCAATTTTTAAAACGATTTTCATCGACTTTTTTGTTTTTGATTGTTATTACTAGTCTTGGTCTAGCAATCGGCAATAGACAGAATATTTACGATTGGTATAGGCTTAGAGATTACACTCCATCTACAGAAATTAAGGCTTTAGCGACAGATACCCGTATGACGGATTACGGTCGAAAGCTATTTTATGTGCATAACCCTCAAATTGAAGATCAAGCAACATTTAATTCAACTTGTACGCATTTTGAACAAACGATTGTACTGGGCTGCTATATAACGCATAGATCTATACACATTTATGATGTTACTGATGAGCGGCTGTCTGGTATAAAAGAAGTAACAGCGGCTCATGAAATGCTACATGCGGCCTACGATCGTCTAAGTGATAAGGAAAGAAGTCGCGTGGATACAATGCTGTTAGATTTTTACGAAAGTATTAAGTCTGAAAATACACGACTGGCTGAAACTGTTGATTCTTATAACGAGAGAGACAGTAGCATAGTTAGTAATGAACTACATTCGATTATTCCCACTGAAATTCGCACACTTCCGAAGGAATTAGAAGATTATTACGGGCAGTATTTTACAGATAGAAGCGAAGTAGTAACATATGCAGAAAAATACGAAAGCGTATTTATTCAACAACAGCAACGAATAGAATCTTTGAGTCAGCAAATAAAACAGCTTGAACTTGAGCTGCAAAGTAAGAGAGTTGAACTTGAAACAGAAGGAAGGGCGATTCAGGCAGAATCAAATAGATTAAGCGAACTTCGGAATAATAATCAAGTTGAAGAATATAACGCTAGTGTTCCTGGATATAATCAACGAGTAAATAGGTATAGTAGTCGTGCCGACGTGTTTAACGGCGACATAAAGCGTCTCAACTCACTTATTGAGCAATTCAATGAACTTGCAGTAGAACAAAAAGAACTCAATAGTGCAATCGACAGTCGTAGTCAACAGAGTCTTTAGTTTGGTACACTAAGCGATATGCCGAAGAATAAAATTCAATACGTTTGTGGTTCGTGTGGTACGCAAACAGCAAGTTGGAGTGGTAAATGCATGCAATGCGGGGAGTGGAACACCCTCGAAGAAAAGATGGATGTCAGCACTTTTTCTACTGATAAAAAAACTCAAACAGGCAAATCGCTCAAGGTTGCAACAATATCTGGAGCCATAAAATCGGACAAGAAACGTCTTAGCACGAATTTTTCGGACGTTGATACTGTGCTTGGCGGTGGTTTTGTTGCCGGAAGTGTTAATTTAATTGCTGGGCAACCCGGTATTGGGAAAAGCACACTACTACTCCAACTTGCGGATGCTCTAGCAACAAAACAACGCGTTCTGTATGTGAGTGGGGAGGAATCAGAGCATCAGGTAGGACTGCGGGCAAAAAGGCTAGGATCATCAATGAAAAACTTAAAACTTGCAACCAGCACAAGTGCAAATGATATTGCGGCTACAATTGCCGATGGTGCTTTCGATGTGGTTATTGTTGATTCAATTCAGACACTAAGTTGTGGTGAAATAAGCTCAACAGCTGGTTCTGTCAGCCAAATTTCTAATTCTACAAGATTGCTGACGGCTTCTGCTAAGATAACCGACACGGCACTTATTCTTGTTGGTCACGTGACCAAAGAAGGATCAATTGCAGGACCTAAAGTACTTGAACATTTAGTCGATGTAGTACTGCAGCTTGAAGGCGACAGATTCGGTGGTTTCAAAGTGCTGCGAGCTGTTAAGAATCGCTATGGTTCTACAACTGAAGCTAGTATTTTTGAAATGAAAGAAGAAGGTCTCACGCCTGTTCTTAATCCTTCTGCCGCCCTACTAGAGGAAAGGCAGGCAACAGACGGGTCAATCATACTCGCGACGCTCGAAGGCACACGTCCGTTACTTGTGGAGGTTCAGGCACTGGTAAATCGCACAAACTACGGATACCCTAAACGAACAGCGAGCGGGATAGACTTAAACAGGGTTAACGTTTTGATTGCAATGCTAGAAAAGCGAACAAAACTAGATTTAAAAGAACAAGATATTTTCATTAACATTGTTGGGGGAATTAGAATTAATGAACCAGCAGCTGATCTTGCTATTTGTATGGCGATTGCAACGGCAGCAAAAGGCATGCAGCTTAATCAAAACGCAGTTGTTTTTGGAGAGGTTGGCCTAAGTGGTGAAGTTCGACACATTCCTCTTATAGAAAAACGGATAGAAGAAGCCAAAAAACTTGGGTTTAATCGAACAATCGGTCCAAAATTATCTGGAAAACATCCTCAGCATACGGCCGTCAAGTCAGTAAGAGAAGCCTTGAATACCTTTTTGTCAAAGTAACAAAAGTGATGATTATTATGGTCCACTAACCGTGACGGCAGGCGAGGTGTTACCAGCGCTATCTTCTGCGTACACGCTTGTTCCTGGAGGAGCTTCAGCAAAAGGAACAGGACAGTCTCCGTTTGGCCCACCATTACATAGCGTAGAATTGTCGCTAGATTTCTTGATTGATACTCCTCCTGATCCACCTGTCCATGTGAACTTTGTTTCTACACCAGATTGCTTGGCTTTGGTTACTTTTAGCGAACTAGTGGTCGGTGAGGTTGATGCCGCACCAGTAACGGTTTTCACATCGCTTGATTCATATAGCACGCTATCAATTACTTGTGCTGTCATTTGCTTAGGTCCTGTAAAAGTTGGCGTATAGCTAAATGCGGCTATAGAGCCTGGCCCACCGACCTGAACACTTTTAATGACTGTGCCATCGATGCTGAAGTTGACAGTTCCTGGAAATGCCGCACTAGATAACGGGTGTGTACCTTGTGTTACGGTTGCGCTTACTTGATAGCTGTTTCCTTGAGGGGCAACACTGAGTGATATTGTCGGTTTTGCGTCTTCGCATCTGTGAATATCGTCATTTTCCGTTACGTTAGCGTTTCCTCCATCAACGAATGGATCACTTGAGAAGGCGGATGCACTTCCTCCTCTGGACTCTTCACGTGCAAGTGGCGGAGTACAATCTGTCGCTAGTTTTCTAGACACTTTATCGATTGTCGTTTTTTGAGTAGTACCCGGCTTCTTGCCATACCATTATGGATATAAATCTGTGGCGCGGATTGTTTCTACAGAAGCAACTCCAACGTGGTTGCGAATAATGTATGCTGGAAGCTCTTGTATGCCTTCTGGACGTGGTCTCTCAACTGGTTCTAAGCCGTTGTGGGCTGCGTTCATCCACCCGATGAGTATTGGTTGTGTCATGTTCTCCATGAACCCAGATAGTTCAACACGACGGTTATGGTAACCAACCCATACACCTGCAGCGTAGTAGGTAGAGAATGCACCCATCCAACCGTCCTTGGAATCATTAGTTGTTCCGGTTTTTACTGAAAATTTGTGACCGTTGTAGTTATGCGGCTTTCGACTTAGATAGCTTGCACTTGGGTCTGACATCATGTCTGCAACAATGTATGCAGCTTCAGGTCTGACTACTTGTTCTCCTTCTTCCTGTTCCCATGTGTAGATAGAGTTATTTGAAGCATCTTTTACTTCAAGCAAATAGCTTTGCGGCAAAGTCTTTCCGTTTCTTGATATTGACGCATAGCCATGAACTTGTCTGTCAAGTTTTAAGTATGCACCATCACCAATTGCAGACGAGCCATAGCATGGCGCCACTTCTGTCAGCTCATCATCGTAGTAACAATTGTAGCCGTTCTTATAAACTTCTTCAGGTGCACCAGGATCGGCCATTAACTTTTCTGCTGTTTCGATAGTTTTATCTATGCCGGCAATTAGCATGGCTTTTACGGCTGGAATGTTCCTAGAACCGCCGAGAGCGTAACGAAGTGTCACGGGGCCCGGCTCACGAAAGTCGTAATCTGTTAAACAATTTCCATCATTTCGTGAACGATTTGTGCATGGATAGCCTTCTAGCGGGCCAGTTTTGTCATAGAGTACTGAGCCAGCTCCAAACTGATCTGTATGCTCTATGAGTGAAAGATAGTCGTAGGGTTTAATGCTAGATCCTGGCGGCAGTTTTTGCCTTGCATAGTTATTTTGACCATATTCTGCATTCGTAAAGTCTGTTCCCCCAACTAGGGCAACAACATGGCCATTACGTACGTCTTCGGCGACGAAAGCAACCGAATCTCCACCTTGACGCTGTACTTGACGCAAGCCATCTGCAACTTGCTTTTCTGCTTCGCGCTGCAAGTCAAGGTTTAGAGTGGTGGTAACTTTCCAACCACCAACTTGTGCAGTATCGATAAACTTTTCTTGCAGTTGTTCTTTTGCGGTCAGAACAAAATAAGGGGCCTGGATTCCGAAATACTTTGGTTGACGTGGAACTATTTTTGCAAAAGTATCTTCAGCTTTTGCCGTATCGCGTTCCTCGCTAGTGATAAAGCCTTGATCGACCATTAGATCAAGGACATAGTGTTGTCGACCGACCAAGGATTCTTTATCATAACGAGCTCCATAAGGGGAATAAATAGTAGGCGACTTTGGCATTGAAGCTAGGAATGCAGCTTCGTCGATGGTTACATCCGTTGCTGGCTTTCCGAAGTAATCTTGAGAGGCCGCTTCAACGCCATAGGTTATATCTCCATAAGGTGCGGTATTTAGATATCCGGTAAGTATCTCTTGTTTGGTGTAGCTACGCTCTAATTCAACAGACAGTATGAGCTCTTTAACTTTACGCGAATAGGTTCTCTCATTAGTCCAGTTTTGAGTAAGCTTTACAAGTTGCTGGGTAATAGTTGAACCACCCTGCTGGGTGTCGCTGCCACGTGCATTATTGAATGCTGCCCGGCTGATTCCCTTGACATCAAATCCACCGTGCTTGAAAAAGTCTTTGTCTTCAACAGCGACAGTAGCGTTTTTGATATCTTGATCAATTAAGTCATCTTGAACGGGGATGCGTTTCACGGCATCATAATCTTCCCATAGTAATGTCTCACCCGTACGATCGTAGTATTGAATGCTTCCACCAATATTGTTGCCGGATATATCACGTAAGTTCGGTAGATCCTTCCTAAAATATGCAAAAAGTCCAACTAAAAATAAAAATCCGAAGACAATTCCAATTCCGCTAATTTTAAGCGCCATGATTCCGCCTTCACGGCTAAACCAGTACTTATACAACCGTTTAGGATGCATGCGGTAGAATAAGCGCTTGATTCGACTTTTAGGCATTCCAGCAAGTCGAATTGCCTTCTTGCGGGCGTTAGCATCGCGGTGTGCCCGTACTTTATCCATGACATTTCTATGAAGCTTGATTGTCTGTCCGCTCTTGGTCGTAAACGTATTCTTTGCTTTGCGGTTCTTTGAAGATACTTTCCGTGATGCAGATTTTAAGCCGCCACGGTTAGTTGATTTTTTCTTTAACATAAGGTCTGTTCTACCTGTTCCTTCCAAAACTTACTCGTCGATAAAACAGTACTAGTATATCAAATATAAGCACGTTCGTGTGTATTTTTAAGTAGCAGATTGTCACCTCTCATGTTCATGTATACTTATATTCATGACATTATCAGAAGAACTTCAGTGGCGAGGGTTCATTAATCAAACAACTCTTGACGATTTAACTAAGCTAAATCAGCAAAAATGGACGTTTTATCATGGATTCGATGCCAGTGCTGACTCTCAGACTATAGGTAACTTGGCGGCCATGATGTTTGACAAAGTTTTTATGCGTCACGGGCACAAGGCAATACTATTAGCGGGAGGCGCAACAAGCCTTATTGGCGATCCAGGTGGCAAAGATAAAGAGAGAGAACTGCAGTCTGAAGAAATTATTACTAACAATGTTGCTGCTGCCCAAAAGGAATTACAAAAAGTTTTCGGGGATAATGAGTTCACGATGGTGAACAACATCGATTGGATCAAATCAATGTCTGTTTTGGAATTTTTGAGAGACATAGGAAAGCATTTTTCCATGACACCGCTTGTGCAGCGTGATTATATTGCAAAGCGAATAGGTGAAGACGGTGCTGGGATTACTTATACCGAGTTTAGCTATACATTACTACAAGGAATGGACTTCCTGCATTTATATGACGAGCATGGTTGCACTCTTCAGCTCGGTGGGTCCGACCAGTGGGGAAATTGCTTGAGTGGGGTCGATCTTATCAGACGCGCGCGTGGCACAGAAGCACACGTTATTACACTCCCACTTGTGATCAACAAAGCTACTGGCATTAAGTTTGGCAAAAGTGAAGAAGGTGCTATTTGGCTAAATGAAGCTAAAACCAGTGTATATAGATTTTATCAGTTCTGGCTCAATGTGGATGACGAAGGCGTCGAAGGCTATATGAAGATTTATACTGAACTGTCAAAATCTGATGTAGAAAATGCGATGCAAAAGTTCAAGCAAGAACCCGAAGGTCGGCATGCTCAAAAAACGTTAGCTTACGAAGTCACTAAAGTGGTTCATGGAAAAGAGAATGCAGAAGCTGCAGTGTTTGCAACCAATTTATTATTTGGTGGAGGTTCTGCAGATCAAGTAACAGAAACAGAGCTTGCAGTGCTTGCTGGTGAGCTAGAAGTAGTAGAAGTGAGCACAGACACACCTGTTATTGATACTTTGGTATCGGCGAATCTCTCTGAATCAAAAGGAGAAGCCAGAAGACTACTTGACCAAGGAGCAGTAAAAATAAATGGTGAAAAACAATCACCAGATGCAATGCTCAAAAAAGAACAAGCAGTACTAGGGGGTCACGCCCTATTACAGCGCGGAAAAAATAAATTTGCTCTCATAAAACTATAGAAAACAACAGAAAGTTCTGTATACTTACCATTCGTTATGCCAAATAAAACCATTACAACCAAGAAAAAGATTGCTGACCAGTACGACAACGGCGAATACAACTATCTACATTACTGGCGCGAGCGAGACTATGAGCATGCCGCTGAAGAAATTGCTATAAAACACCTTTTAAAAGGCAAGCATTTCAACACTGCAGCTGATATTGGCGGTGGCTATGGACGTCTTTGTCTATTGCTTGAAGATTATGCGGATAATGTAACATTAGCCGAGCCTTCAAAAAAGCAACTTGATATAGCGGAGGAGTTTTTAAAGAAACATCCAAAAGTCAATAAAGTTCGCACACAGGCAGACAAGCTAGCATTTAAAGACAAGACTCAAGAATTGCTCACGATGATACGTGTAATGCATCACCTGCCAGATCCTTCAAAGGAATTCTCAGAATTATATCGAGCGCTTAGTGATGACGGTTATTTGATATTAGAGGTAGCAAATTATGCGCATGGACGAAACCGTATCAAGCACGCATTAAAGGGCAAAAAACTACCAATCCAGCCTGTCGATATTCGTTCTCCAGAGAACCAAAATGCAAACGAACCAGCGTTCGTTAACCACAATCCTAAAACTGTCATTAAGCAATTAGCTCATGCAGGTTTTAAGGTGGAAAAAACGCTGTCGGTTTCAAATCTTCGGAGTCCTGGACTCAAAAAACTTATTCCAAAAAGCGCTATGTTAAGTGTTGAAAAAGCCTTACAAAAACCGCTCGCCAAGAGTTATTTCGGCCCAAGCGTATTTTTTCTCGCTAAAAAAGCTAAGTGATATCTAAAAAACACAAAATTCAATAGCATATACTGTGTAGTATGACATTACAGAGCTCAGTCGAAGAGCTAAATGGAGTTGGACCTCAACTTGCAAAAAAATTGCAGATTCTTGGTATTTCAACAGTCTTTGATCTAATAGACTACATTCCGCGTCGCTATGATGACTATTCCGATATTCAGATGATAAGTCAGATAAAACCTGGCCTTGTTACGCTGCGGGTCGTCATAAAGCAAGCAAAAGGGCGGTATGTTCGACGTGGACTGCATATTACTGAGGCAGTTGCGAGTGATGCGACCAGTAGTATCAAGCTTGTTTGGTTCAACCAGCCGTATCGCGCAACAGGTTTAAAATCCAATGAAGAGTATTTTATATCTGGAGAGTTTGGTTTTAGCGGCAGGCAACTCAATATCACAAATCCTAGCGTTGAGTCGGTCAGTGGCTTTCCAGTAAATACCGCCAGAATTTTGCCGATTTATCGTGAAACAAAAGGTTTGAATTCTAAACAAATCAGAAAAGCGGTTCATTCAGCTTTGCCTTTCATAAGGGGTCTAGACGAAACACTTCCAAGTAATCTAGTCTCATCTCAAAAACTTTACAGTCGCTCAAAGGCTTATGAATCGCTTCATTTTCCAGAAAATAGTGAAGATTTGGCACTAGCCCGGAAAAGACTTGGATTTGAAGAAGTTTTTCGCTTAAGTTTGGCAAGTTTGTTGGTCAAAAAAGAACAGGAACGATCAGATGCTCACGCAATAATTTTTTCAGAAGTCTTAGCTCAATCCTTCGTGAAACATCTGCCGTTTGACTTAACTAACGGACAAAGACGCGCCGTTTGGAGCGTATATCAAGATATCCAAAAAAAACACCCCATGAATCGTTTATTAGAAGGTGATGTTGGCTCGGGCAAGACAGTTGTAGCCGCAATGAGTGCTGTAATGGCGCTGGAAAAAGGTTTCCAGGTTGCATTGCTAGCACCTACTGCATTGCTAGCCCGCCAGCATGCAGATACTCTGAGTACACTGCTTGAACCACTTGGCATGAGTGAACGCGTGCAGCTATTGGTTGGTAGTATGAACGCCAAACAGAAAGCTAATCTTAAGAAAGCAATAAGAGAGCAAAGTGGAACTTTGCTTATTGGAACACACGCAATACTTGAGGCTGACGTAACTCCTAAAAATATGGCACTGATAATAGTTGACGAGCAACATCGGTTTGGTGTGGAGCAGCGTAAAAAACTCATGAAAAAAGCAAAACTAGTCCCTCATGTGCTATCCATGACAGCTACACCGATTCCGCGCAGTCTGGCATTGACGCTTTATGGCGAAATGGACGTAACATTGCTTACAGAAAAACCTGGCAATAGAAAGCCAATCAAAACTACACTTGTCCCACCAACAGACAGAAAAAAGATTTACGAATCAATAAAAGAGCAGTTGTCGGTAGGCAGACAGGCTTTTGTTGTGTGTCCGTTGGTTCGTGATTCGGATTTATTACCAGCAAAATCCGCAGAAGAGACTTATGAAACACTTCGCAAAGGACCGATTAAGCAACAAATAGTTGGATTATTGCACGGAAAAATGAAGCCTGCAGAAAAAGATGCAGTCATGCAGAAATTTTTGAACAAAGAACTAGATATTTTGGTATCAACGACAGTCATTGAAGTAGGTGTTGATGTGCCAAACGCATCCGTTATGCTCGTTGAGAGTCCAGAGAGATTTGGTTTAGCTCAATTGCACCAGTTACGTGGGCGTGTTGGTAGGAGCGAACACCAAGGGCATTGCTATTTAATGCTTAGTGATTCCCATCAGCCTTCTAGGCGACTACGGGCCGTTGAGAGCTCTCAGGATGGGTTTAAACTTGCGGAGCTAGATCTGGAAATAAGAGGCCCAGGCGCTATTTATGGGACACTGCAGCATGGAGACCTGGATCTCAGGATTGCTAAGTTAAGTGACGTCCAGCTTATTAACAGTGCGCGTAAAGCTGCACAAGAATTTATCGATAGCCGACAAAATTTGCTAGACTATCATGAGTTACATCAACACATAACGCAGTTACAGAAAGTCACACAGCTTAATTAGGAGCTAGGAATTAGAAATCAGGAAGCATGATCAAGAATATTAATCTCAGAAAACTTTTTACTAGTTACTTTTTACTAGTTACAGTAAGCAGAGCACTTTAATGTATTCTGGCACGACACTTACAAAATATTCTGGTCGCATTCTTGGTGCACATCAAAAGTTTGATAAAGTAGCACGCAAACAACTTGATCGGCTACTAACTGATTCAACTGATTTCCCAAGCGGTAAAAGAATACTGGATTTTGAAGGTAAAAACGGTCCTGACGCTATAAAGCGAAAAAGTCCCGCAAAGGATGAGCCGTGGCATTATTATAGTCCGTTCGATGATGAAGACTCTCAACTATTAGAATTAATAGCAGATCATTACCAGCAACTCGTAAGGGAATTAAAGAAACAAAACATGGAGCGTGTCGCTTTTGAAGCTGCTTGGTTAGCTCATGCTCTCGTAGATGGTATGACGCCGGCCCATCACTACCCTTACGAGGATAAACTGACGGAAATTAGAGGTGAGGGCAAAGAAACCAGGACATCAATTAAAAGTAAATTGATTCCAAGGGGTCTCACGCGCCGCGATACATTTAAAAAGACTTGGAAAGTTTACGGTCCCAAAGGCCTTATGACCACACATGGACTATTTGAAATGGGAATTGCTGCACTTGTGGCTCCGCTTGGATTCGGTGAAGCAGGCCCTACGCAAGCAGACATCGACCGCATGAGAGAAATCGGTCCAGTAGAATGGTTCAAACAAAGCTCACGCGAAATCGCAGTGCTAGACATGTACGAAAGTTATTATGAAAAGGGTTGGACAACTCGCCTAGCTAACCAAGTGCGTCATAAACTAGCACCAACTATTATTAAAACAATATCTCTGACGTGGTATGCAGCTGCAGCTGAGGCAGGAATCGAGGTAAAAAGTGCGTATCGCAAGCGGCAAACTAAAAGGTAGAAACTTTGATGCCCCGGGGGGTCACAGAACTCGTCCAATGAGCGACAAGCTTAAGAGCGCTATCTTTAATGTGCTTGGTGATATAGAAGGACTAACAGTGCTCGACGGTTTTGCCGGAACGGGTGCTTTAGCGTTTGAGTCAATAAGCCGTGGCGCCAAAAGTGCAACGGTTATCGAACAAGATAAAAGAGCTGTGGTTACACTTCAAGGCAATATCCTTTCACTTGGATTAGAAGATTCCGTCAAACTTACCCCAGCATACGCTCGATCATGGTCAACGAGACATAAGGCACTAAAGTACGACCTTGTATTTTTAGACCCGCCGTTTGATGATCTACAAGAAAAGACAATCGGTCTGTTAAGCGATCATTTGGCAGATGACGGAACATTGGTCTTGAACTTTCCATCACGCGAACGTCCACCATATGAGCTAGCAAAGCTAGAGCTAGTCAAACAAAAAACTCACGGAACATCACAGCTCCTTTTTTACAAGAAAGCATAGTTCTGTCATAATCAATGCATGACAGAAAAAGAGGCGCGTGAAAGAATTTTTTTAGCTGTTGATTTCACAGACTTATCTCATGCACCTCATCTTATGCAAATTGCTTCTGGGCTTGGAGGCCTTAAAATTGACACGCACCAGGATCTCCCCTTGAAATCGCTTGTTTCCATGGCGAAATCAAGAGGCGTTAACAATGTCTATATTGATGCTAAATCGAGTGATGGCCCAGATCAAATGCCGCTAACTATTGTGCGCGCAGAACGCCAACAAGCCGATTATTTAAGCATACAGATATCTGCAGGAGCCGCAGCGGTACAAGCAGCTGTATCGGCAAACCACAATGGGCTTAACTTGGTTGGGGCGACAATCCCTTCAGATATGCCTGATAACGACTGCATTGAGAACTATGGCGAAGAACCCAAAAAAGTTGTCTCAAGACTAGCTTCAATTGCGGCACGAGAAGGGTTGAAGTTTGTAACTTGTTCTTCACGTGAGATTCCAACGTTACGTGAGTATGGACTAACAAGAAAACTGTCAGTTTTTGCAACAGGAATCAGAATGCCTTATGAAGAAAAAAATGATCAAATTCGAGTCTCAACTCCTGCTGAAGCCATGGCATCAAGTGCAGACTATATTGTGGTTGGGCGTTCAATAACTGCAAGCGATGACCCAGAAAGAGCAACTGCGCTAATTGTTGAGAATATGATGCTGGTACAGAGTGTTGAAAAAGTGTAAAATAACCATCGTTCATCACTAACACGCGGATGTGGTGGAATTGGTAGACACGCCAGTCTTAGGAACTGGTGCCGCAAGGCGTGAAGGTTCAAGTCCTTTCATCCGCACCAATCAAAAATAGCTGGCATTCGTCAGCTATTTTTGATTTATGTAGTTAGTAGATTTGAACCTTTGGGTCGAAAATGTTCTGTGAACATTTGAGTTTTTCTTGCTTGGCCGAACGAGAAATTTCATATTTCAAGAGAACATTTATAGCACAAGTCCTTTCATCCGCACCAGTTATAGCTAATGAGCATGATGCTCAGGCTCATTGGGGCATTTTTATTTATCAGAAACATACTATAATGAGAGGAAATATGAGTTTATCGACACAACCAATCAAAGGCGCTAGGGATTTTTACCCAGAAGATATGCGTGGCCGTCAGTACATTTTTAACGTCTGGACGGAAGTGTGTGAGCTTTTTGGCTACGAGGCTTACGACGCGCCGGTTTTAGAATCTACTGATTTATATCTGGAAAAAGGAAGCCAGGAAATCATAAACGAACAAACTTACACTTTTAATGACCGCGGAGATCGCAGTTTGACTATAAGAACAGAAATGACGCCGAGTGTTAGTAGGATGGTAGCAGCACGCAGACAAGAGTTAGCGTATCCGCTGCGGCTCTATTCTATCCCGCAATGTTGGCGTTATGAACGTATGCAACGTGGCCGTGGCCGTGAGTTTTTTCAACTTAATGTTGATTTATTTGGCGATGGGTCTTTGAACGCAGAAGTTGAAATGATAGAAATTGCCGACACAATCCTGAAAAAGTTTGGCGCCAAACGTAGCATGTATCAGATTAAGTTAAACAGCAGGAAGCTAGTTGATTCATTTTTGACTTCAACTCTAGGTTTAGATAAAACCCAGGCTGAGACAATCAGGCGGTTAATTGACCGAATGCATAAAATGGCAACTCCAGCATTTACGGCACAAATTGAATCTGTCTTGACGCCTACCCAGCGTGAGCAGGGATTACTAGACAGTCTTTTGAAGTTTTTGACTGCAAAATCGCTCGATGACCTTCCGGAAATTAAAGACGCTGTGCTTTTGGAGCAGCCGATACGTGAGCTTATGAATCAACTCGACGATTTAAAAATAACCAACGCGGTTTTTGATCCAACACTGATGCGAGGATTTGACTACTATACTGATATTGCATTTGAAGTTTTTGATACCGATCCAGACAATAACCGTTCTATGTTTGGCGGAGGGCGCTATGACGGATTAGTTGGAATGTTTGGTGTTGACCCAATTCCAACAATCGGCTTTGGTATGGGTGATATCACGCTTCAAAACTTTTTAGATGCACATAAGTTGACTAAAGAAATTCCATCTACAACAGAGCTATATTTGTTCTCTGTTGGTGATACGTCAAAAGGAGCAATTAATGCTGCACGTGAACTACGCGAAATGGGCGTGAAAGTTGCGGTAGACGTGTCTGATAGAAAGCCGGCAAAGAAAATAAAAAATGCGGTTAAAGCCGGAATTCGCTATGCACTGATAATTGGAGAAGAAGAGTTAGAAAAAAATCTATTTACTCTTAAAGACTTAAAAGCTGGAACAGAAGAAAAACACGGATTGCAGCGAATTGTAAGCATAGTTGAAGACTATCGTGAAAATTAACTTCCATCCAGAGTACGACAATCCATCGTTCATTGACGCTGCAAAAGAATATTCTGATATCTGGAAGTCTGAAGGTGAAATGATAGTTTCCATGCTTGAACAAATATCGCAACTACGGTTCATAGAAAAAAGTATCAATGCACTAGTTTTTGAGGGGACTAGTTATTCGCACCCACTTCAATTGCGAGCGAGCAACTTAAGACAAGCAAAGAAAGCGACCTTAGTTCATGAGCTATCTCATAGAATTTGTTTTGGTAATAAGGTTGGCTTAATTGATAGAAGCGAAGACAGAAAACTAGGCGCACATAAAGTAATATTCTTAATTCTTTACGATGCACTAGATGCGCTATATGGCGAAGAGTTTGCAATACAGAACGTCGAAGATGAACGAAAATATGGGGATGCATATCAGAAGGCTTGGGACTTCGCCTTGTGTATGAACAAAAAAGAACGTGCAAATACATTTGCATCACTACTAGTAAAAGGCTAGTCAATCTGTTAAAGTAGCACTCTATGCAAGTAAAAATCACCAATCAATCCAGTACTGAAGCTACCGTGAGCATCATCGCAAAGCAAGAAGAGCTCACGCCAATTAAAGAATCTGTAGTTAAGGCACTCGGCGCTCGGGTAAAGATTCAAGGATTCCGTGAAGGCAAAGCCCCGATAAATCTAATTGAAAAGAATCTTGATGGACAGCAGTTACAACAAACGTTCCTAGAAGAAGCGATTAATCAAATGTACCCTCAGGCAATAAAGCAGCAAAAACTACGCCCAGTTAGTAATCCAGAAATTCAAGTGAAAAAGTTTGTTCCGTTCACGGCATTAGAATTTGAAGCAAAGATTCCAATTGTACAGGAAGTAAAACTGCCTAACTACAAGACCATGAAACTTAAAAAAGTAGACGAAAAAGTAACAGCAGATGATGTCAAAAGCGTAATTGAAAATCTGCGTGAACGACTAGCAGACTCCAAAGATGTTGATCGTGCCGCCAAAGATGGAGACAAAGTGTTTATTGATTTTGTTGGAAAAGACAGCAAAGGTGAACTAGTTAAAGGTGCTGATGGAAAAGATTACCCACTTGCACTTGGCAGCAAGACTTTTATTCCAGGCTTTGAAGAAAAGCTTGTTGGAGCAAAAGCCGGTGACAAGAAAGCTTTTGACCTAACATTTCCAAAAGACTACGGAATGAAAGCACTTGCCGGCGCGAAAGTAACTTTTGATGTTGACGTTATTAAAGTACAAGAAGTCTCTAAACCTAAAGCAGATGATGAGATGGCCAAGAAAGCTGGACCATTTGAAACCTTAGTTCAACTTAAAGAAGACATCAAGAAGCAATTACAAAATGAAAAAGATCAGCAAGCTGGCCTAAAGTATGAGTCAGAGCTTGTTAAAAAGATCACAGATAAAAGCCAAGTAGAAATACCTCAGGTTTTGATTGACGATACGACAAACAGACTTATTGACGAACACAAGCAGAACCTTACCTACCGCGGACAAACCTACCAAGAGTTTCTAGATGCAGAAGGTCAGACGGAAGAAGAGTATCGAAAGACTTTGGCACCGATTGCAGAGGAGCGCGTAAAAGCTAGCTTGGTGCTCAGTGAAGTTGCAGAAAAAGAAAACCTAGAAGTAACACCAGAAGAATTAGAAATTCGTATACAGACACTAAAAGGACAATATTCTGATCCACAAATGCAGGCAGATTTAGACAAACCAGAAATGCGTAGAGATATAGCAATGAGAATGTTAAGCGAAAAGACGGTGGCAAAGCTCGCGGAATACGCCCAGAAATAGCATGTCTATCCCAGAGGATGCATGGCCAATATTTGCTGATCTAGAAAATTTATATCAAAAGCAAAGCAATAAAGACGCATTTTCAAAAAAAATTAAATCAGTTGGACTTTTTAGCTTCGGTAGCACTGCTAGCGCATTGCTAGTAAAAATTAATGCTCAAAATTTTGAAGAGGATCATTCATATCTTGGTAATGTGATCGACGAGTATGATAAATATTTTGTACAAGGTGCATCAATCACTGGACTTGGGAGCTTAGTTGTAGGAGCGGGCATTACCATCCACCGTGGATGGCAGAAACTTAATGAGCCTATAGTTGGCACTGCTAACGTTGATACCGCAGACGCAATTCCATCAAGGTTTAGTAAGGCAAGACGAATGAGTAGACAAATTATGCTCAATGTAGTAAAAACTCAGACTTTTATGAACCAGCACATATATGAACAACCGATTGACGAAACTGTACGAATTACTGAAGTTGAAATAACTGACATTCTAACTAAATCACAGAACCTTGAAGAATATTACCGGATCGACCGAGACGGCTTTGACGATACAAACATTAACAATTAGCACTCTCGCTTGACGAGTGCTAATATGCGATTTATACTTGATTGTACATAAGCGAGGAAAATACCATATGAGCACCCTAATTCCAACCGTCATAGAACAAGAAGGCCGCAATGAACGAGCCTATGATATATATTCACGGCTTTTGAAAGACCGCATTATTTTCTTAGGTGACGGAGTAAACGAGCATACTGCAAATCTTGTTGTTGCCCAGCTATTATTTTTGGACAACCAAGCACCCGACAAAGATATATACCTGTACATTAACAGTCCTGGTGGAAGTGTTTACGATGCCATGGCAATTTATGACACTATGAACTTTGTTAAGAGCGATGTTGCAACAGTAGGTATTGGAATTCAGGCCTCTGCGGCGGCATTTTTGCTAAGCAGTGGCACAAAAGGCAAACGATCCATTCTGCCACACGCAACAGTGATGGTGCACCAACCATCGAGTGGAACTCGTGGGAAAATCACCGATCAAGAAATTGATCTGCGTGAGTCACTGCGTGTTAAAAAGATGCTAGAAGAAATCATGGCTAAAAACACCGGCCAGAAACCTGCTCGAATCCATGATGACATGGAACGCGACAAGTGGATGACAGCCGAAGAATCCGTAAAATACGGAATAGCCGACCAAGTCATAAAATCCCTCCCGAAGAAGAAATAAATATAGAGACTTGACTCTTGGCTAGAACTGCGTAGAATGGTTTAGTAAGAAGTAGTGTACTTAGGGTATATTCCTTGATGATCAGAAGGAATATCGAACACCTCTAATGTAGTTTTCTTCAGGCAATTGGCGTAATATGCCTCTTCAAAACTCTAAAAATCACCAATTATTAAATATGGGGACTATATATTTATGGCAAAAAGCTCAAATAAGAGTGCTGCGTTGCGCACGTACTTTTCAGAAGTCGATGATGTGCTCGACCTACCAAACCTGGTAGATCATCAAAACCGATCGTTTCAATGGTTCGTAGAGGAAGGTCTTGGCGAATTACTTGCCGAAATCAGCCCAATCGACGATTACACAGGAACAAAATTATCAATACGTTTTAAAGATTATCGCTTTGAAGACCCAAAACTAAGCGAAGCTGATGCCCGCGAAAACAATGTAAGTTACGACGCACCTCTTAAAGCGACCGTAGAACTTACAAACAAAATTACTGGTGAAATTAAAGAACAAGAAATCTATCTTGGTGATTATCCGTGGATGACAGAGCGTGGAACTTTTGTGATTAACGGCGCAGAACGTGTCGTAGTGTCGCAGCTTATTCGTTCTGCTGGTGTCTTCTTTCTTAGCGACAACAGCACAGGCGAAGCATTATATGGTGCAAAGGTTATACCAGGCCGTGGTGCATGGCTTGAGTTTGAAACCGCAGCCAACGGTGCAGTATTTGTAAAGATTGACCGTAAGCGAAAAATTCCAATTACAACACTTCTACGTGCGCTTGGAATGAGTGATGCTCAGATGAAAGATGCGTTTAAGCATGTTGATCAGGGAGAGCACAACTACGTTGATGCAACGCTAGCAAAAGATACAGCCAAAGGAGTAAACGAGTCACTTATTGAAGTTTACCGCCGGCTTCGCCCAGGAGATCTTGCGACTGTTGATAACGCTCGTGGACTTATTGAAAATATGTTCTACAACTTCAAGCGTTTTGATTTTAGCCGTGTTGGGCGATACAAGATTAACAAGCGTTTGAATCTTGACGTTCCAAATACGATTGAAAACCGTATTATGCGTATTGATGACCTGGTTGCAATTATTGCTGAGGTTATTCGTCTTAATAATACAAAAGAACCAGCAGATGATATTGATTCACTTGCGAACCGCCGAGTTAAATTGGTCGGTGAGCTTGTGCAACGCCAGTTCCGTATTGGACTTCTGCGCATGGAACGCAACACTAAAGACCGCATGAGTATGAGCGAAATTGAAACGGTCACCCCAGGCCAATTAATTAATGCTCGTCCAATTGTGGCTGCTGTACGTGAATTCTTTGCCAGTTCACAACTTTCGCAGTTCATGGACCAGATTAACCCACTTAGTGAACTTGCTCACAAGCGACGACTTAGCTCAATGGGCCCTGGTGGACTTTCTCGTGAGCGTGCTGGATTTGAAGTCCGCGACGCACACGCAACACACTATGGACGTATTTGTACCGTGGAAACACCAGAAGGTGCAAACATCGGACTTGTACTTAACCTTGCAAGTTATGCGCGAATAAACGATTACGGATTTATCGAAACTCCTTATAGAAAAGTAATTAACGCTGTAACTGCAAAAGAGGCAGAAGGTCACATTGCAAGTCACAATCTAGAAGATGAAAACGGCAAGGTCATCGTTAAAAAAGGCGAAAAGATTTCGACTGCTGACGCAAAGAAGCTAGCAGCTGTCAAAAATCAAAAAACTTGGCCAGTAAGGGCTAAACTTACCGATGAAGTTATCTATATGGATGCTGCTGAAGAAGAAAAAGCAGTTATTGCTGCCGCTTCTGAAGAAGTCGATAAAGACGGTTATTTTGTAGCAGAACGTGTTAGTGCTCGTGCGCATTTGGCTTCCGAGGAAGTTGATTGTAACGACGTAACTCACGCAGACGCATCTAGGCGCCAAATTATTGGTTCCAGTGCTGGACTTATCCCGTTCATTGAAAAGAACTACGTTTACCGAAGTTTGATGGGAAGTAACCAGCAAAGACAGGCTGTTCCACTCATTAGCCCTGAATCACCAATTGTTGGTACTGGAATGGAAACAACTGTTGCTGAAAATAGCGGTCAGTTGATACTTGCAGAAGAAAAAGGTGAAGTTGTATCAGCTAGCGCTAGTGAAGTAAAAATAGCTTACGGAAAGAATATTCGAACCTACCGACCCCTACACTTTGTTCGTAGTAACGAAGGTTCATGCATTAACCAAAAAGTTGTTGTCGAAACAGGCGACAAACTGAACAAGGGCGATGTCATCATTGAAGGAATGTCGGTTGCAGATGGTGAATTAGCACTTGGGAAAGACTTGCTTGTAGCATTTATGCCATGGGCGGGATACAACTTTGAAGATGCGATTATAATTTCACGCCGATTAGTCCAGGACGACACGCTAACAAGTGTGCATATAGTTGACTATATGGTTGAAGTTCGTGAAACCAAGCTAGGTCCTGAAATTGTTACCCGCGACATTCCAAACGTGTCAGAAGACGCTTTGCGTCATCTTGATGACGACGGAATTGTTCGAGTTGGTGCAGAAGTGCATCCTGGCGATATTTTGGTAGGTAAAATTACTCCAAAAGGTGAACAAGAACTGAGCAGCGAAGAAAGATTGCTCCGAGCAATTTTTGGTGAAAAAGCTAAAGAAGTTCGCGATACGTCACAGAGAATGAGTAATGGTAAGCATGGTAAGGTAGTGGGCGTAAAAGTCTTTAGCCGGGCAAATGGTCATGAGCTAAAAGCTGGTGTCATTATGCAAATACAGTGTTTCGTTGCGCAAATGCGAAAAATATCTGTTGGAGACAAACTTGGTGGTCGTCACGGTAACAAGGGTGTTATTGCCCGTGTTCTTCCAGTCGAAGATATGCCATTTACTGAAGATGGAACGCCAATTGACATTATCTTGAACCCACTAGGCGTGCCTTCTCGCATGAACATTGGACAGCTTTACGAAACTCACCTTGCAATGGCAGCACGATCACTTGGAATGAAGGTTGCGACGCCGTCATTTAACGGTGTAAAAGAGGAAAAGATCAAAGAACTACTTAAAGAGGCTGGGCTTCCACAAGATGGAAAACAGCAACTTTACGATGGACGAAACGGTGAAGCGTTCAAAGAAAAGACCACCGTTGGTCCGATGTACATGATCAAACTCAATCACATGATTGCGGATAAGATTCACTCTCGTTCAACCGGGCCATACACCATGGTCACACAACAGCCACTTGGTGGAAAAGCTCAAAACGGTGGACAGCGATTTGGTGAGATGGAAGTCTGGGCACTAGAAGCTTACGGTGCTGCAAACACGCTTCAGGAAATGTTGACCATCAAGTCTGACGACGTTTACGGACGAAGCAAGGCGTACGAGTCAATCATCAAGGGAACAGAGATTGTTGGACCAAAGATTCCTGAAAGCTTTAATGTGCTTGTTAAGGAGCTTCAAGGTTTAGGACTAAAGGTTGATTTAATTAGCCAAGATGAACTCATTGATGCCGAAGAAGTACTTAAAGCAAGTATCAAAGAAGAAGCGGACCATATGCCAGAGATTGACGTGCCGCAACCAGTAGCATCAGACGTTGATGTTACAGAGGACGCAGCACAACTTACGGAAGATGACTATGAAGTAATCGAGTTAGACGATGACATTCCTTCAACAGCCACCGTGCCTTCATCTGAAGAAATGAACGACAATGAAAGTGATAACAAAGAGGAGGCAGCGTAATGAGACGTTATTCAAGCGGAACAGACATAGCAATGTTTGATGCAGTACGACTAGCCGTAGCCAGCCCAGAAGATATATTGGACTGGAGTAACGGTGAAGTTACGAAACCAGAAACTATTAACTATCGAACCCAAAAACCAGAGCGCGACGGACTTTTCTGTGAGCGAATTTTTGGTCCAGTTAAAGATATAAACCCACATGACGCAAAATACAAAGGCGTACGTTCACGTGAAGCGGCAGTAGACAAGAATGGTGAAATTGTCACTAAGTCAATTGTCCGCCGCGAACGAATGGGACACATTCAACTTGCAGCACCTGTTGCACACATCTGGTTCCTACGTGGTACACCGAGTGCAATCGGCTTATTGCTTGGAATGACAGTAAAAAACCTTGAACGCGTTGCATACTTTGCTAGCTATATCGTTAGAAATGTTAACGAAGAAAAGCGCGATCAATTGTTCACAGATAAAGAAGCAGAATTTTCTGCAGCAAAAGAAGCAATCAAAGCAAGATATGAAAATGAAGCAAAAGCAGAAGACGCAAATGTTAAAGCACTTGCAGAAATGCAAACCAAAGAATTGGATGAACTTTCTGAGCAATTTGACGAGCTAAAAGCACAGTTTGATAGGCTTAAAGTCTGTGGTCTTATTTCTGAAATTGACTACCGTGAACTTCCAGACGCCTTGGCTGACCTTGTAGAAGTTGGAATGGGCGGCGCAGCGCTAAAAAATCTTCTTGAAGACGTAAATCTTAAAGAACTGATTGATAGCTTGATGGCTGAAGCCGAAGAAACTAAAGGACAGCGCAAAAAGAAAATCATGAAGCGCCTAAGGCTACTTGAAAGCATGCATCGTGCAGGTATTAAACCAAGCAGCATGTGTCTTTCTTCACTTCCTGTGATTCCTCCGGATCTTCGCCCTATGGTACAGCTAACTGGTGGACGATTCGCAACAAGTGACATGAACGATTTGTACCGACGTGTCATTAATCGAAACAATCGACTCAAGAAGCTCATAGACCTTGGTGCGCCAGAAGTTATTCGCCGAAATGAACAACGAATGCTTCAGGAAGCAGTTGATGCTTTAATTGACAATAACTCAGCTCGATCGGGCCGTGCTGTTGCTGCAACAGGACAAAGACGCCGATTAAAGAGTCTTAGCGATCTACTAAAAGGAAAGCAAGGGCGATTCCGCCAGAACCTACTCGGAAAGCGTGTAGACTACTCTGGTCGTTCTGTAATTGTGGCTGGTCCAGAACTTAAAATCCACCAATGTGGACTTCCTAAAATGATGGCGCTTGAGCTATTTAAACCTTTTGTTATTGGTAAATTAATTGCCAACGACCAGGCACACAACATTCGTTCAGCTACTCGCATGATTGAATTAGGCGAAACTGCAGTATGGGACGCACTCGATGAAGTTATCGAAGGCAAGTATGTACTACTAAACCGTGCTCCAAGTCTTCACCGCCTTTCAATCCAGGCTTTCCAGCCAGTATTGATTGAAGGTAAGGCAATTCAATTGCATCCACTTGTATGTAAAGGCTTTAACGCTGACTTTGATGGAGACCAGATGGCTGTTCATCTTCCATTGTCAGACGAAGCTCAAGCGGAAGCCCGTGAAATCATGGCTGCAAATAAAAACTTGCTGAAGCCAGCAGATGGTTCACCGATCCTTCACATCGAACAAGATATTGTTCTTGGTTGTTACTACCTCACATATGAGCGTGACCAGACTGCTAAACCAAGATTAGTTACTGGTCTTGACGAGGGTGTACTTGCGTTTGATGACGGAGCGATTACCTTGCAGACAAGGATCATCATTCCTTTCCGTGGAGAACGACGAGAAACTACGCTTGGACGGGTTCTATTTAACGAAATTCTTCCAGAAGATTTCCCATTCCAAGACGAAGCTATGACAAAGAAGAAACTCGCCAGCGTAATGGCAATGGTTTACCAAAAATACGGTCAAGAAGTTACTGCAGAAATTGCAGATGATCTAAAAGACCTTGGCTTCCACTACGCTACACGCTCAGGCATTTCAATGGGAATGGGTGACTTTAGCGATGTCAAAGACCTCGATAAAATTATCGAAGGTGGAGAACTCAAAGTAGTCGAAATTAGTAATCAGTTTGAGCAAGGGTTCATTACTGATGAAGAACGATACCGATTAATCGTTGAAGCGTGGCGACAAGTTGACGATAAAGTGCAGTCAGTTCTAAGTGATCAATTCACAAAAGAAGACAGCGCAATGTCAACAGCTGTAATATCGGGTGCTCGAGGTAACATCGGTCAGGTAAAAACTGCCGTTGGTATGTTTGGTCCTGTGGCTGATGCAACTGGAAAGACAATCGAGTTGCCTATTAAGTCTAACTATAAGAAAGGCTTTACGGCACTAGAATACTTTACTGCAACACGTGGTGCTCGTAAGGGTATGATTGACACTGCACTTAAGACAGCTGACTCTGGATATCTTACTCGTCGACTTGTCGATGTTTCACAAGATGTCTTTACGATTAGCGAAGAAGCAGAAGACCCTGGATACCCAATACACCGTAGTGATGCAATAGAAATAGGCGTTGAATTATCAGCGCGTATTTCTGGACGCTTTGTTGCTGAAGAAGTAAAAGGTCACGTCAAAAAAGGTGAACTAATAACACCTGAAATTGCCTTGGCGATTGCGGCCGACACATCTATTGAATCTGTGCGCATTATGAGCGCGCTAAGCTGTACTGATGTTCGTGGTGTCTCAAGGAAATCATATGGTCTTGATCCAGCTACCGGTAAGCTTGTAGCAAATGCTCACCCAATTGGAGTTATTGCAGCTCAAAGTATTGGAGAGCCAGGAACGCAGTTGACTCTAAGAACATTCCACTCTGGTGGTGTGGCTGGTGAAGATATTACAACTGGTCTTCCGCGCGTAGAAGAACTCTTTGAAGTTCGCACACCAAAAGGTCAGGCATTTTTGGCGGAAATCACAGGAACTGTCACTACTTGGGAAGAGGGTGAGCACTATATTGTACAGATTGCTGCAAAAGATGCAGAAACAGCTGAACTCAAACTTGAAAAGCGTGAGCCAAAACTTGCAGAAGGATCTGAAGTTACACAAGGTGATGTACTGGCCACTGCAGAAAACGATTCAAAACCGTTAGTCGCACCAATTTCTGGCAAAGTTCATTTTACGAAAACCAAGGTAACTATCAGTCCTATAGGAAAGAGCATTGTTAAATACGAAATTCCAGGCTATAAGCAAGTGGTTGTTAAGGACGGCGACGAAGTTGTTGATGGACAACGCTTGACCAATGGTTCGATCAATCTACATGAGCTTATGAAGCTTAAAGGTGTGGAATCAACTCAGCGATACATAATGAACGAAGTACTTCGAATCTTTGCATCGCAAGGACAGAATATTTCAGACAAGCACCTTGAAATAATTGTGCGACAGATGTTCTCAAGAGTACAAATTGAAGATGCCGGAGATACCGAGTTTGTTACTGGTGATATTGTTAGCAAACTTGCAGTAGTTGAAGCTAATGACAAACTAACTACAGAGGGCAAAAAGCCTGCGCAGTACACACAACTATTGCTTGGTATTACCAAGGCTAGTCTTTCGACTGATTCATTCCTAAGTGCCGCCAGTTTCCAGGACACAACGCGCGTTCTGATTGCTGCAGCAACAAGTGGAAAGGTCGACAAACTATACGGACTAAAGGAAAATGTTATCCTTGGTCGCCGTATCCCTGTTGGAACAGGAGTGCTCCCCGACAAAGACCATGACGGATTCACAGATGTTGAATCAATCATAAATGACCCAGAAGTTGCAGAAATAAGCTAGTTCTGTTAAAGTTTACAAGTAAATTTAAGTGATTTGAGCCTTGTCTATGGCACGGACTTGCCGCAGAAGATCACATCTAAAGGAGTTAGAATGCCAACAATCAATCAGCTTGTGCGTAAACCGCGCAAGAGTGCAAAGTCCAAGAGCAAGTCTCCGGCATTGCACCGCGTTGTCAATAATTTAAAGACAACAAACTATGAAAAGCCAGCACCATTCAAACGTGGTGTCTGCGTAAAGGTAACAACTAAGACACCAAAAAAGCCAAACTCTGCGCTTCGTAAAGTTGCACGTGTTCGTTTGCAAAACGGTCACGAAGTCTGGGCTTACATTGGTGGTGAAGGCCACAACCTACAAGAGCACGCAGTTGTACTAATTCGAGGAGGCCGCGTAAAAGACCTTCCTGGTGTACGCTATCACGTTGTTCGTGGTAATGCAGACCTACAGGGTGTTGAAGGCCGCAAACAAGGCCGTTCTAAGTACGGGACGAAGAAGGCGTAATCATGGCTATGCAATCACCTAATGTAGAAGGTTTGGTTAATGGTGGAGTCCGTATATTTGGAAACACCACAGAACAAAGAGAAGCTTTGCCACGCATCGGTACCAAGGAATACGAAAGATGGCAAGATACTGGTGAATTACCAGTTGCAAAAGTAATTGGTGGCTATGAAGAAGTGACAGAAAACGGAGGATACGATGCCTAGACATAAAACCAAATCATTAGTACGAACACCGAATCCAGATCGTCTATATAATGACGTCATGGTTCAACGATTAATAAATAGAGTAATGCAAAATGGTAAGAAGCAACTTGCAGAACGACTTGTTTACGCAGGAATGGAAAAAGCTGCAGATAGACTAAAAGTTAAGAACCCACTAGAAGTGTTTGAGAAAGCATTTGCAAACATTCGTCCAAATGTGGAAACACGTTCACGGCGCGTTGGTGGTGCCAACTACCAGATTCCATTTGAAGTTAAAGGCCAAAGACAAAATCACCTAACTGTTATGTGGTTTGTTGCTGCAGCTCGATCAAAAAAAGGCATGAGCATGGCTGATCGAATTGCAATTGAGCTTGTTGATGCCTATAACGGAACTGGTACGTCTGTTAAAAAGCGTGAAGATACGCATAAGATGGCGGAAGCGAATAGGGCATTCGCTCACTTCGCACGGTATTAGTGGCTTATGCAGATGGCGCACTTTGAATTTTTCTGTTCCAGTACTCAGTCGCGGTATGCATTAGATACCGCTTCTTCCGTGCTTCACAGAGAAAATCCAAATTGCATCCATCTGCAAAATCCTCAAGGAACTTCTTGTGTCTAGGTCATTCTCTAAAGAGTGCATGAAGAGGTGTCCAGAGCTTCAAGCTTGTGCTTCAGAAGTTACGATCCGCAGAGGACTTGGCGATTGCGTTAATTTTCAGACAATAGTTGAAGAACACCACGAAGGAGGAACCTTACCTCTAAAATGTTCTGATGGACCAGTCAGCAAGGGACCAAACATACGTGCTTCGCAAGCATCTCTTGAACAAGTAGCACTTGCGTCTACAGTAAAAATAGATGCTTGGGGTGATTTATCGGTAATTAGTTGTAGTGCCCAAGGAATTACAAGTGGCGGAAATATCAGGGCAGTTGAATGAAAATTGTAAAATGTAAATTGAAAATTGGAGCATAGCGACTATGGCAGCTAAGAAATACGACATGAAGCATATTAGAAACATTGGGATTATTGCGCATATTGACGCCGGTAAAACCACGACGACTGAAGGTATTTTGTACCGAACGGGTCTAAAGCACAAAGTCGGTGCCGTTCACGAAGGCGGAACTACTACTGACTGGATGGAGCAAGAGCGTGAGCGTGGCATTACAATCGTATCTGCTGCCGTTACTTGTTATTGGAAAGATCATCAAATTAACATCATCGATACACCAGGACATATCGACTTTACGGTAGAAGTAGAGCGATCACTCCGTGTACTTGACGGTGCAGTTGTGGTGTTTGATGGTAAGATGGGCGTAGAAAGCCAAAGTGAAACAGTCTGGCGCCAGGCTACCAAATACGGTGTGCCACGTGTCTGCTTTATTAATAAAATCAACCAAACTGGTGGAGATTTCTATAAATCACTTGAGTCTATTCATAAGCGACTTACTAGCCGTGCATTTCCTATCCACCTTCCGATTGGCTTTGAGCAAGGGATTAACGGTGTAGTTGACCTTGTTAGCATGAAAGCCTACACCTACAAAGAATTCCTAGATAAAAGTCTTGTTGAGAGTGAAATTCCTGAAGATATGATGGACAAAGTCAAAAAGTACAGAAGCTTACTAATTGAAAATGCTGTAGCAGAAGACGAAAAATATCTAGAGAAATATCTTGAAGTAGGCGAAGAAGGAATGACTGATGACGATATCAAGCACGCTATTCGTAATGCAACACTTACTGGTCAATTCTATCCAGTTACAGGCGGAGACGGTCGTGGCGTTATTGTAGAAAAAGTACTAGACATGGTGAATGATTTACTTCCTAGCCCAGATGACCGAGGCAGTACTTGGGGCAAGAATCCAAAGACAGAAGAAGCAATTGAGCGAAAACCAAGCGAGGATCAGCCAATGGCCGGGCTCGCATTTAAAATTACTACTGATCCGTTCGTAGGTAAGCTTGCATACTTTCGTGTCTACTCAGGTGTCTTAAAGAACGGTTCATATGTCTATAACAGCTCAACAGGCGCAAAAGAACGTGTTGGCCGAATTGTGAGAATGCAGGCAGACAAAAGAGAAGAGGTTGAGGAAGTTGGCGCTGGGGACATTGCTGCAATCGTTGGTCTTAAAGCCACAACTACTGGTCATACGCTTTGTGACGTAAATGATCACATTGTTCTAGAAAGTATTGATTTCCCAGACCCACCTGTAAGTATCGCTATTGAACCAAAGACCAAGTCCGACCAAGAAAAAATGGGAATTGCTTTGCAACGACTCGCAGAAGAAGACCCAACATTTATTGTTCGAACAGACGAGGAAACAAGCCAAACAATATTGCGTGGAATGGGTGAGTTACATCTAGAAATTCTTGTAGACCGAATGAACCGCGAGTTCGGCGTAGAAGCAAACATTGGTGCGCCACAAGTTGCGTACCGTGAAACAATCCGTAAAGATGGAGTCGAAGCACAGGGTAAGTTTATCCGTCAATCTGGTGGACGAGGACAGTACGGAGACGTATGGTTGCGACTTTCTCAGAACGAACAAGGCAAGGGCTTTGAATTCATTAATTCCATCAAGGGTGGTGTTGTTCCAGCAGAATACATCAAGCCAGTACAGCAAGGTATTGAAGCTGCTATGAAAAATGGCGTAGTCGCAGGATATCCCGTGGAAGACGTCAAGGTAGAGCTCTATGATGGAAGCTACCACGATGTTGACTCCAGTGAAATGGCCTTCAATGCGGCTGGTTCAATAGGATTTAAGGCTGGCATGAAAAACGCCAACCCGACACTTCTAGAACCAGTCATGAAAGTGGTAGTTGTTGTTCCAGAAGAATTCATGGGTGACGTAATTGGTGATTTAAATGCCAAGCGTGGTCGAATTGAATCCATGGAAGACCTACCTGCTAATGTAAAAGAAATTACTGGATTTGTACCACTTGGTGAAATGTTTGGCTACACAACTAACTTGCGTTCTATGACTCAAGGTCGAGCCAGCTCAAGCATGGAGCTCGATCATTACGCGGACGTTCCAAGCCACGTTGCAGAAGCCATCGCGGCAAAGAGCGATTAATGGAAGAAGTTAATCAACAGGATCTACCGAGTTTTTACTACAAGAACCAGAATGATACTTATGGCGATAAGATAATGAGAGTCGTTGTAGCTACTAGTTTCGTGATCGGATCATTTACGTTATCTCATTCTCTTGATTACGTTGAAGGTAGTTGCGTAGATGTTGATAACCGCGACATTTTGCCTGCTTTCAATATTCCAATTTGTCTTGAAATAGCCGGACTCGAAAACGATTTCCCTATTATTGGCCGTTGATTTTGTGTTAGTTTCAGAATAAAACTTATAGAGAATGAGTCATATATCAAATTAGAGGATTAAAGATATTAACTCTTTACAAACCGCTAACAGATTGGTAGTATGGTTTGGTAACTCGCGAGAGGGCTTTGCTTTTAGTGCACTATTTATGAGCAATATGGACCGCGAACATAATACGTAAAATAATAGGAGAACTATAAATGGCAGATTTTGACAGAAGCAAGCCTCATGTAAACGTTGGAACAATGGGTCATGTTGACCACGGTAAAACAACTTTGACAGCTGCAATTACCGCAGTACTTGCAAAGAAACTTCCTAGTGACGTAAACAAGCCAATCAAGTATGACGAGATTGACAACGCACCAGAAGAAAAAGCACGTGGTATAACCATTGCGACATCTCATCAAGAATACGAAAGCGAAAACCGTCACTACGCTCACGTTGACATGCCTGGGCACGCTGACTATGTAAAGAACATGATTACGGGTGCTGCTCAAATTGACGGTGCAATACTTGTTGTTGCTGCGAACGACGGCCCACTTCCACAAACTCGTGAGCACGTTTTGCTTGCGCGTCAAGTTGGTGTTCCGAAGATTGTTGTTTTCATGAACAAGATGGATCTAGCAGACGAAGAACTAGTAGAACTTGTTGAAATGGATATCCGTGAACTACTTAGCAAATACGACTATGATGGCGACAACGTCCCTATCATTAAAGGGTCTGCAACCAAAGCGCTTGAAGAATCAGCACCAGACGAAGACGCAGTCATGGAACTCGTTAAAGCTTTAGATGAATACATTGAAGAGCCGAAGCGTGATCTTGATAAACCATTCCTCATGCCTATTGAAGACGTATTCTCAATCAAAGGACGTGGAACTGTTGCTACCGGACGTATCGAAACTGGTATTGGCAAGGTAAACGACGAAGTCGAAATTGTAGGTATCAAAACTACTCAAAAGTCTGTTATTACAGGTGTTGAGATGTTCAAAAAATCACTTGACCAAGGTCAAGCTGGTGACAACGCAGGAATCCTACTACGTGGAATTGAACGCGATCAAATTGAACGCGGACAAGTGCTTTGTAAGCCAGGAACAATTACTCCTCATACAGAATTTGACGCGGAAGTATACATCCTTACTAAAGATGAAGGTGGTCGACACACTCCATTCTTTAAAGGCTATAAGCCACAGTTTTATTTCCGAACTACGGATGTAACTGGTGAGGTTGAGCTACCTGCAGACAAAGAAATGGTTATGCCTGGTGATACTATCACTTTCAAGGTAAAACTACTTCAAGCTATCGCCATGGACCAAGGTCTCCGATTCGCTATCCGCGAAGGTGGACGAACTGTTGGTGCTGGTGTGGTTACAAAAATCAACAAATAATATTGTAGATTTAGTTTTAAAAAGAGCCTCAACCGCGAGGCTCTTTTTAAGTGTTCTTGCATCATAATATTTTGCTAGCAAAGTACTACCAAAAAAGCTAATGTACAAAACAACAACATATAAGTATAATAATGACATGTCTGGAGAAGTATTTAGATTTCAAGGTAGTATATCGGGGGCAGAGTACGCAGTTGCTTGCTATCCAGATCTTGATGATTTGGACACTGCATATGAATTAAATTCTGTGTACGACCACATTGTAAACAGTGATCACTGGGCGCGAACCGAGACTATCGAAGTGATGGTCGTCTACCCGTTAATTGATATTGATTTATGCGACATAGGATATTACGAGCCTAATAATGAGTAATATTCCTGACAGTCGCCTAAATACAATATTAAAAGTCGTTGAAGACTTTACATTTCAAGGCTTTTCAAAAGACGAGCAATCACTAGAGGCATTATCAAACCTAGACTTAGATAATCGATCAACAATTGTTGGATTAACTCGTTGGATGATTGCTGATGCTCAACTTGGCCAGTCCCAAGTAATGCGGGCATCTAGACTTGCAAATATGCTTGATCCGGCGACTCACGATGCGATTAACAGGCCAATTAATCCTGTAACTATAAAGCAGCTAGTAGCTTGGGTCGACCCGTTTGAGCGTCAAAAGCAGAAAAAAGCAAGTCCTGAAGCACGATATCGACTAAGTAAAAAAGCATAATATTGAGTTTCTTTGTAGTAAATATATTTTGACGGCAAAGTTATAATAATTTACTTATTGTATACGCTCATTTAGGGTTAAGTAGAGAAATGAAAAATATACCAAACGCTCCTAATTTTAAACTAAATATAAATGCACTTTCATTATTTACGCCTATCAGACTATAATAGGTAAAATGCAAAAAGCTTATGCTAGTCCAAAGCTTCTGAAAAACACACTGATAATAGCAATAGTTTTATTGGCGTTATTGCATGTTTTAGGTTTGCTCATGGCAAATGGTACAGATGCGACAGCTTTCATTGGGTTTAAGAATTTATTTGACCTTGACCAAGAACGGAATATTCCAACACTCTACAGTGGTTTTCTCTATGCTGTTTGCGCATTCTTAGCGCTTATTCACGCATCTAAGAAAGGTCCACGGTTTGCAAAACTTCTACTTAGCGCATTTGCGGCGTTCTTTCTGTATTTGGCGTTTGACGAAACTCTAATTATTCATGAACTTTTGGCTAGTCCTATCAGAAATATTCTTGGAATTGGGAACGGCAACCCGCTTTACCATGCCTGGGTAGTACCCGCACTCATAGTGATTATTGGTTTGTATCTCTTATATAGGGTAGTGCAGTCTAAAGATGCTTCATCGAAGCAAGTGAAGTGGCTAATTTTGTATGTCGGTATCTTGGGTAGTGGAGTTGTCGCCTTAGAAATAATTGGTACACAATTATATTTCTCAGAGTTAGTGTATAAACTAGGTCCGGTGATGATCGAGGAAGTCTACGAACTTTCTATGGCAAGTTTCATACTCTATAGGCTAAATAGCTCACTCTCTAAGTAATGCTTGATTTATACGATTAATAGTTGTAAAATTACCTCTGTAAAATAATCGTGATGACTAAAAGTCGTCTTGTTTACTCTCGATAGTTTCAAGAAGATGTTACATCACATAGGAGTAACCAAGTGGCCGAGCCAAAAACGCCTGCAACAGGTAGTAATTCACAAAAAATTCGTATTCGCCTTAAGGCATATGATCACAAAGTAATTGATCAGTCTGCAAAACAGATTGTAGACACAGTTATTCGTACAGGAGCAAAAATTGCTGGACCAATACCGCTCCCTACAAAGCGTACGGTTTACACGGTAGTAAAGAGCCCGCATGTGTACAAAAAAGGTCGTGAGCAATTTGAAATGCGTGTCCACAAGCGCATCATCGACGTTCTAGAGCCGACTCCGAAGACGATTGATTCACTTATGAATCTTAGTCTTCCTGCAGGTTGTGACGCAGAAATTAAAATGTAGTACTTGGAATCGTTCGACAACTGTCGACTTTCCGAATTCAAACTGTAATACAAGTATTGAAGACCACCAAGAAACCGCTCAATAACAGCGGTTTCTTTACTTAAGTAAATTATCCATCCTAAGGTGTGTTAGAAACATTACAGCAGTCATTTATCATATGCAGTAGAGTAGTCCTATCCATAACTAAGGAGATTATATGCACGAAGATCACGCCCACGAAACTAGAGAAACAGTAGTTGTAGAAAAAGAAGGATCAAATGGTTCAAGCATAGGGTTTGCTGTCGGTATAATCTTATTACTACTGATACTATTTATTGTTTTTGTAAGGAACCCGTTTGCTGGGAGTGGAGACACGAATATTAACGTAGATGCACCAACCCCAACTGCGCCAACCACTACAGAACAATAGTTTTTTGAACTGACTAAAAGGTACGTTAAAGATATTTTATAGCCAATTAGCCAATATAGGCTATAATTGTTTTAATATGTCTGGAATCAATAGTATTTCAAGAGCTGAAAAGTTTGAATCCATGGATGCAATTGCGCTTGCAAAGAACCTTCAATGGGAAATTGAGACTACTAAAGACCCTGCAGAAGCAAGTTTGAAAGGTAGTGTTGCAATTGCCGATATTATTAGACTCGATGATTTCCGTTTGCGGGCAGGAACAATGATTACTGTGCGAGCTCTTAACGCAATTATTATGGAAGTGCAGTTAGCTGATGGGCAGCGTGCTTCTGCGTATCTTGACGATATGGTAGTGCAGGGTGAGTCAGCAGGGATTGGCTTCATTCAGAACATTGGTAAACCAAAGATTCAAACGTTATTCATAGGACTTAGAAGTGCGATGACACTTGAAACAACAAATGAAGAAGATGGATTTTGGGTTTCAGAGCTTGGTAGGCAAGTCTTGGTAGTTCCTGTACTGGATGTCGGAGGGGTTGCCCATACTGCGACAGGTTAAGTTATATTTAGTGCACGCCGGTCTTTACCGAACAGTTTACTCAGGATAAAAGTTGATTATTGCGTGCAAAATTTGTAAAATGTATTACTTATGGAAAAGCTGCCAGTTATTAGACGAGATGTAGATATAGACCAGTTTGATCAGTCATTTCTAGATACTGTTGATTATATGGGCTTTGTATTAAAGAGTCCTCCTAAGTTAGAGATAATTACTGAGCAAGAAGTGCACTCATTACAAAATGCTGTCACCCAAAACCCAGTAGCAATAGACAATACTCTAGAATACGTTCAGTCGCTAGAACGACCTTCTATTAGTTTACCGATTAGCGGCATAAATGTATTTAGGAAAAATAGACTAATTTTTGATTTAGTCTTGGAATCGACTGGTTTTATCGTTGAGGAAAGGAAACTTATAACAAACTTTCTTAAAGCCCAGTTAGCTGTAAAAAAGCTTCCTGGTGCGCTTGAGCCCTCAATGACAAAAGTTAGATTTGGCACAACAAGGCGATCCAATAACAGTATTGAAGTAATACGCAGTAAGTTCAGTTCAGTAGTTCCCGAATCCATCACACTAAGTAAATTGTCGTATTGAATATGTAGTATTTACATCAGGTTGACAGTGGTGGCGGTTTAGTGATACTCTAGTTTTTGTATAACAGAAAAAATCTGTGAAATTGGTGTATTGGATAGGTCTGTCTTGTAGTAAATAACAGAGGCGGAAACCAACGGTCACCAATATTTTTGTGTCAGAGATGACAACAAATACACAGTTATAAACATAGAAGTTTCCAGTAAGAAAGGACACTATGAAAGCACTCATTACACGAAAGGTCGGCATGACAAGCACCATCTCTGAAGATGGAACTGTTGCTGCTGTTACTTTGCTTTCCGCTAGTCCCTGCGTCGTTACGCAGGTGAAAACCGATGAGACTGATGGCTATATGGCTATCCAGCTCGGCACAGAAGAAGCAAAGCTTGGCAAAGCTCAGGCGGGTCACGCAAAAGCATCAAAGACAAGCCCAAAGATTGTTCGCGAGTTTCGCGTTGAAGAAATTACAGAAGATATGAAAGTCGGCGAGAGTCTCTCAGCCGACGTTTTTAATGTTGGAGACATGATTGATGTCACTGGTACCAGCAAGGGTAAAGGTTGGGCCGGTACAATTAAGCGTCATAATTTCCACCGACAGCGCGCTTCACATGGTGCAAAAAGTAACTTGCGTAAAGTTGGTTCAATCGGATCTATGTACCCACAAAAAGTTTTTAAGGGCAAAAAGATGGCCGGACAAATGGGCGCAGAGCAAGTTACTGTACAGAATCTACGTGTTGCACTTGTAGATATGGAGCTTGGTGTTATAGGTGTCGTTGGTGCGGTTCCAGGTCCTAAAAAGAGCATAGTGATTATTAAAGAGGCTATAAAGTCTAAAGGCAGGAGCAAATAATGGCTGTCCCTACTTATACAAAAGCCGGCACAAAAGCTACCGCCGCAGCTAAGCTTGATAGCAAAGTGTTTGGTGTTGACATTAAAAGTCACGACTTGCTAAAGCAAGCCTATACTGCTTATTTAGCAAATGGTAGAACCAACAACGCCCGCACTTTAAAGCGCGGCGAAGTAAGAGGCGGTGGCCGTAAACCATGGAAGCAAAAAGGAACAGGCCGTGCTAGGTTTGGTTCTATTCGTGTTCCAATCTGGCGTGGTGGCGGTATAACTTTTGGACCTACTGGTGAAGAAAACTACTCTAAGCAACTTAGCACAAAAATGAAACGAACTGCTATTCGCCAAGCGCTTAGCCTATCTGCAACTGATAACCAGGTAAGTGTGATTGAATCATTTGAAATAAAAGACGGTAAAACAGCAAGCGCAGCAAAGCTTATGAACAAGCTTGGCATCAAAAAGGCGCTCATTGTTGTAGACGAAAAATCAGACACAACAACACGCGCCACAAACAATCTAAAAGCTCTGAACGTTGTTGACGCCCGTTACTTGAATGTGTTCGACGTAATGAATGCCGACAATATTATATTCACTAATAAAGCACTTGCGATAGTAAGTGACTGGCTTGGAGGAGAGAAATAGTATGCCGTTATCAATGACCCTAAAACCACGAATGAGCGAAAAGGCATACGGTCTTTCACAAGCTAACAACACCTATATATTTGAAGTTCCTAGGTCTGCAAATAAGCATACTGTTGCAGATGCTGTAGCTGCACAGTTTGAAGTGACAGTTACTAACGTGCGAATTGCTAATAAAAAAGGTAAAGCAAAGCAAACTTTTGTAAAACGATCACGTCCTGTAGATGGCCGAGAAGCTGCAAGCAAGCGTGCATTTGTAACTATTAAAACTGGTGAAATTATTCCTGTTTTTGCAGCCGTAGAAGAAGCCGAAAAGCAGCAAGAGAAGAAACAAGCAGTTATATCTAAGGCTACTGAAAAAGCAGCCCAAAAATCTGCTAAGAAAGGCGACAAATAATGGCTCTAAAACAATATAAGCCAACGACTCCTGGTCGCCGTGGCATGACTAACCAAGACTTTGACAAGATAACAACAAAAAAACCTGTCAAAAGTCTACTGCGCGTAAAGCATCAAAAAAGTGGCCGTAACAACCAGGGACGAATTACCACCCGTCACCGTGGTGGTGGAGCAAAGAAGTTTTACCGTGTTGTTAACTTCGGCCTAGCTGACGGAACAAATGCTGTAGTAGAACACATTGAATATGACCCTAACCGTAGTGCGCGTATTGCTCGAATTTTAGATCAAGACAACAAGTATCACTATATACTTGCTGCAAACAAAATGACTGTTGGCGACAAAATTGTCGCCGGCAAAGATGCCCCTATTGAAACTGGTAACCGACTTGCACTCAAAGACATTCCAGTAGGTAGCGTTATTCACGCCATTGAATTAGAAATTGGTAAAGGCGCGCAAATGGTTCGTTCTGCTGGTGCAAGCGCACAGCTTACAGCTAAAGAAGGTAAATACGCACAAGTAAAACTCCCAAGTGGCGAAGTCCGTATGGTCCACATAAATTGCACCGCAAGCATGGGTTCTGTTGGTAACGAACAGCACCAGAACATTAAATGGGGAACCGCTGGACGAAATCGTAACCGTGGCCGTCGACCTTCTGTTCGTGGTATTGCCATGAACGCTGCAGATCACCCGCACGGTGGTGGTGATGGTGGAGCTCACGGTATCGGACGAAATCCAGTTACGCCATGGGGACAACCAACACTTGGTTATAAAACACGATCACGTAGCAAGAAGAGTAATAAGTTTATTGTCCGCAGCAAACATGCTGGGAAGAGGAAGTAACCATGTCTAGATCACTCAAAAAAGGTCCTTTTATTGACCCTAAATTAGAAAAGAAAGTTTTGGCCCTGGGGCGCGAAGACCGCACGATTATTAAGACATGGGCACGTAGCTGTACTATATCTCCTGATTTTGTTGGCCGGACCATTGCCGTTCATAACGGCAAAGTCCACGTTCCGGTTAGCATTACAGAAAATATGGTTGGTCATAAGCTTGGTGAATTTTCACCAACTCGCAAGTTCCGTCGTCATGGCGGCAAGCTTGCAAAGGGAGGCAAATAAAATGTCTGTAACTGCAAAAGCATTGTCTGTGCGAATGAGTCCACGCAAGGTTGCTGTTGTAGCAAGTTTGGTACGTGGACGTACTGTTGCAGATGCTTTGACAATCCTAGCGCATACACCTCGTCGTTCTGCTATACCAGTTCGCAAAGTTATTGAATCTGCTAAAGCAAACGCAGACTATAATCATGGCTACAAACCCGACACGCTAACTATTTCTGAAATTACCGTAAATGCTGGACCTCGAGCAAAGAGATTCCGTCCAGTTGCCCGTGGTTCCGCTCACCCTTATCAATTACGTACATCACATATAACCGTTATTGTAGACGGCGAGCTTCGTGCTAAGAAAGCAGAAGCGAAGAAACCAACTACAAAAACTGCGCCTAAAAAGACAGTAAAGAAGGAGACAAAGTAATGGGACAAAAAGTAAACCCAATTAGCATGCGCCTTCAGGTCAATAAAGATTGGCGCAGTAAATGGTTCGCAAACAAGCGTGATTACGCTGCCTACCTTACGCAAGATCTTGAAGTTCGACGGTATATTAAGAATAAACTCGGATCACGAGCTGCTATTAATACTATTGATATTGAGCGCTCACCAAACCTCGTAAATGTTACAATATCTACCGCAAAAGCAGGTGTTGTAATTGGTCGTGGTGGTGCAGGAGTGCAAGAGTTAAAGTCGGCAATTGAGAAAATTTACGGCGTACAAGTGCGCGTTAACATTGAAGAAGTCAAAAAGCCAGAATTGTATGCTAAACTCGTTGCAGAAAACATTGCGCACCAGATTGAACGACGTATTTCTTTCCGCCGCGCAGTCAAGTCTACTGCTGCCGCAACAATGCGCGCAGGAGCAAAGGGCATTCGTATAGAAGTTGCTGGACGACTTGGTGGAGCTGAGATGTCTAGGCGAGAAAAAGAAGTTCAAGGTAGCGTGCCGCTTCATACTGTTCGCGCTAATATTGATTATTACGCTGCTCGTGCGTACTATCCTGGTTCAGGAATTATTGGTGTAAAAGTCTGGATTTATAAAGGGGAAAATCAGTAATGTTGATGCCTAATAAAACCAAGTACCGCAAGGTACGAAAGGGTAAAATCCGTGGCGTTGCGACTAAAGGTCACCTTATTGCCCATGGCGACTATGCACTGCAAAGTCTTGGCATGGAACGTATCACAAGCCGTCAGATTGAATCTGCCCGTCAGGCTATGACTCGTTATATCAAGCGTGGTGGTAAAATTTGGATTCGAATCTTCCCGCATACTCCAGTGACTCGCAAGCCTCAAGATGTAAAAATGGGAAGCGGTAAAGGAAATCCGGAATTTTTTGTCGCCAAAGTACGTCCAGGAACAATTTTGTTTGAAATGCAAGGCGTTACAGAAGAAACTGCCCGTGAAGCAATGCGACTCGCAGCTCATAAACTGCCTATTAAAACTCGTTTTATCGTGAAGGAAGGAGCTTAAGTTATGAAAGTTGTTGAAATCAGAAAGCTTACAACCAGCGAACTTACCAAACAATGTACGGATTTACGTACAGAAATTGCAGAGCTTAAAAGGCGCATGCATATTGGAGAGGTGCAGAATGTCCGAGTAATCCGAGCAAAACGAAAAGATCTCGCCCGAGTTTTGACTGTACTTGGCGAACAACTCAGAGAGGAGACGATCTAATGGCTAAAACATTAACTGGTGTGGTTGTATCTGACAAAGGAGACAAAACGATTGTCATTAAAGTTACAATAAGTAAAACACACCCAATCTATAAGAAACAATTTTTTGTTAGCAAAAAAATTATGGCTCATGACGAAAAAAACCAAGCACATATCGGTGATAGCGTCGTGATTGAAGAAACCCGTCCAATAAGTTCACGTAAGAAATTTACTTTAAAGCAAGTTACTCAAACTGCGGGAATTGAACACGTTGAAGCAGCGCCTACACTACCAGAAAAAGAAGTACCTGATACTAAACCAAAAGCCAATGTAGCCCCTAAAGCCAAAGAATCGACCAAGAAGGAGACAGCATGATTCAGCAAGAATCTAGATTAGGTGTCTGCGATAACAGCGGCGCAAAAGAAATCCTTTGTATCCGCGTACTTGGTGGATCTCGTAAGCGTTACGCTCGTGTTGGTGATTTAATTACTGCAACCGTTAAAGAAGCTAGTTCTACCGGAACTGTTAAAAAGAAAACAGTTGTAAGGGCGGTAGTTGTGCGAACAAAAGACACGATTCGCCGTAAAGACGGTTCTACCATCAAGTTTGACGACAATGCAGCTGTAATAATCGGTGACGATAAACTACCAAAGGCAACTCGTATTTTTGGGCCTGTTCCACGTGAACTACGCGAACAAGGCTATGCAAAAATCATCAGCCTTGCACCGGAGGTACTGTAATGAGTTTAAAATCTAGCATGGAAGCTAAGAAAATCTTTAAAATTCGTCTAAAGAAAGGCGATACGGTGATAGTTCGCGTCGGAAAGCACAAAGGTAAAACTGGTAAAGTTACTGCTACACATCCAACCCTAAATGCAGTCACAGTCGAAGGAATAAATATTGTAAAGAAGCACCAAAAGCCTAACAAAGCTTACCCTCAAGGTGGGATTATTGAACTAACTAAGCCAATTAACGTAAGCAAAGTTGGAATCGTTGAGCCTACAACCAATAAGGCAAGTAAAATTGGCTTCAAGATTGATAAAGAAGGCAACAAATTAAGAGTCTATAAAAAGACTGGAAAGGAGATCAAGTAATGGCCGAACAAGTTGAAAGTCCAAAGTCCAAAGTAGAAAGTACTAAAAAATCAGCATCTAAGAAATCCGTTTCTGTAAAGCAAAATACCGATGTCGCGCGACTTAAAGATCTCTATTACAGCACTTATAAAGCAGAACTTGTCAAAGAACTGAAGTTAGGTAATATCAACCGTGCTCCAAAATTGGAAAAGATTGTGGTTAATGTCGGACTTGGCAAAAGTAAAGACGACAAACGCATGATGGAAGTTTCCGAGAATACCATCACTAAAATTACCGGCCAAAAGCCAGTCGACACTATGGCGAAGAAATCTATCGCTGGGTTTAAATTACGTGAAGGCAATAAGATTGGTATCAAAGTGACCCTGCGGGATCAGCGAATGTATGAGTTCATGGACCGATTAATAAATATTGTATTGCCACGACTCCGTGATTTCCATGGCGTAAGCAGTAAGTCTTTTGATGGCAGCGGGAATTATAGTATTGGAATTACTGATCAGTCAGTTTTTCCAGAATTAAGTTTTGAAGAAACAACACAAGCTCATGGCATGCAAGCAGTGTTTGTTATAAATGCAGAGGAGAAGGCACATGCCAAAGCTTTGCTTGAGAAATTTGGTATGCCATTTGAAAAATCTAATAAGAAGGAGTCGTAGAGATGGCAAGAAAATCAAACATTGCCCGTGACCTAAAGCGACGCAAGATGATAGATAAGTATGC
>JBBQAZ010000004.1:0-40970 GCA_038316995.1 Saccharimonadales bacterium (SeqCode)
GCGAAGGAACCTTCGGTTCATCATATACCTTCGGAACAGCAAACGGCTTTGCTTGGGACGATACCGGCACAGTAGACCGAATTGCTAGCTCAGCAGCCTCTGCAATAAAGGTTGTAGAAGATGAAGCACTTGTACTTAAATTTGGAGCAACAGCAGCTATTACTACCCCTACTGGCTCATACTCTGTAACAAGTACATACATTGCGACAGCTACGTTCTAGCGTCTTACATTAAATAAGCTAAATATAATCCACGACCTGCAGATAGATTTGCAGGTCGTGTTTGTTTTCTAGTACAATAGCGTAAGCGTAAAATATAAAATTTCTTTTAGGAGGAGTGTGAAATGAAGAGATTAAAATTGTTAGTAGTGTCATTCGTTATTTTTGGTGCAGTTGGGCTGATTGGTCCCCTGCAGTCAATTGTTAACTCTCAATCAAGTTCAGATAATGGTAGTGGATTAAGCATCTCTCCGACCAGAACTGAACTACAAATACAACCAGGTGGAGAAGATGTCGTTAAACTTAATGTTCGTAATGTTACGGCATCCGATATAGTTGCAAAAGTGTTTGTAAACGATTTTACATCAGATGACGAAACAGGTGAGCCGAGAATAATTATCGATGAGGGCGAAGATAGCAGCACAAGCATTAAATCTTTCTTATCTGACTTTAATGATATTGAACTTGCAGCTGGTGAAGATAAATCAATAGATATTAAAGTCACCATTCCTGAAGGCACCCCAGCAGGAGCTTACTTCGGTGTTATTCGTTATGCATCTATTCCGGTCGGAAGCAGTGCACCTGAGGATGGACAAGTTTCGCTTACAGCTAGTGTTGGAAGCATTGTGTTGATTGAAGTTCCAGGAGATATCAGAGAACAAGTACAAGTTCGAGGCGTGTTTGTTTACCGCAAGGGAGTAAAAGGAACATTCTTTACAGACAAGCCTGAGGAGATCGGTGTTAACATAAATAACCAAGGAAATGGGTTTATCAAGCCATTCGGTAATATAAGTGTTACGAATCCAAGAGGCGTGCAAGTTGCAAGTTACGAACTAAATAATTCGGACCCACGAGCAAACATATTGCCGGAAAGCTCACGTACATTCCGAAATTCTTTTGAAGGTGTAAGTTTCCCAGGACGTTACACGGTAACAGCCAATGTTAGTTTTAGTAATGGCGGTGAAGTACTGGTGTTTAAATCGACGTTCTGGTACGTTCCTTTCTGGGCACTTGGCCTGTTAGTACTACTACTCATCGTCATAGCTTTGGCAATTAGGTTTGGAGTTAAGTACTTTCAAAAGAGAAAAAAATAGTCAAGTAAACATAAGCTCCTAGGGTCATTGCGTGTTAACATGATTCTAGGGGCTAACAAGAAGACATGAAGTATATTCTAAAAAAGTTAATTATCCACAGTTGTCTATTGCTTATATTAATTGCTTCATTGTCATCATTTGCGCAGCCAACTAGTTACGCTGCAGAAGAAAGTGGTTCTGTAGGTGTTGAGGGGCGAATCAGTGCTCCTCCTCCGACAACGGCGGCAACTATTTCTGTTCCAGGTAACGGACAAGTAATAACAAACCTTCCAATAACAGTGCAAGGTGTATGTACGACAGGACTACTTGTTAAATTGTTTAAAAACAATGTATTCTCAGGATCGACGCAATGTACAAATGGCAGCTACGCTATAATTACTGATTTATTTTCAGGACAAAATGAGCTAGTTGCTAGAGTATTCGATGATTTAGATCAAGCAGGGCCAGATTCAAACATAGTTATTGTAACGTACAACGATCCAAGGCAAGGTGCGCAAACAAGAGTAAGCCTTACTAGTAATTTTGCTAAACGTGGTGCTAACCCGGGTCAGACGCTGAGTTGGCCCATAATTCTTAGCGGTGGCTCAGGGCCGTATGCCGTCAGTATCGACTGGGGAGATGGCACTCCGCAAGATATACAGAGTCAACCTTTTGCTGGATCATTTGACATAACTCACGTCTATGAGAATCCAGGTGTCTATAACATCATAATTAAGGTTGTAGACGTTAACGGGGGAACAGCATTTTTACAACTCGTAGGAATTGCAAATGGACCGTTAAGTCAAGATAACGGCGGGCTTGGTGAAGGCGGCTTAGATAATCAAAACGGTGAGCAAAAAGTAAAAATACTTTGGCAGCCTGCAGCTATATTACTTCCTTTTTTAGTTGCGACATTCTGGTTGGGCAGAAAGTATCAGCTAAAGACCATTAAATCGCGAATAGCTCGCGGTGAACGCCCATTTTAATCATTTAGCTATCCAGAGTAAGTAATTACAATCAGTACTGACGGTAATACAATGCCATCATTCTCGATATTACAAATTGTCCAAATGTTTGAAAAAATAATTATAAGGTTCTGTTATAGTTATCAGTCATGGCAAAAAAAGTATATGTTGGAATGAGCGGTGGCGTTGACAGCTCTGTTACGGCTGCATTATTAAAAGAGCAAGGCTACGATGTTACCGGGGTGTTTATGAAAAACTGGACACAAGATCTACCGGGTTTTCCATGCCCCTGGAAAGAAGATTTTCAGGATGCAAAACGTGTTGCAGTCCAGCTCGATATTCCGTTTAAAGTCTACGATTTTCAGGCAGAGTACCAGCATAAAGTCGTAGATTATATGATTGATGAATACAAAGCTGGACGTACGCCAAACCCTGATATTATGTGCAACCAAGAAGTAAAATTTAAATTATTTTTAAGCGCTGCATTAGAAGACGGTGCAGAAATGATTGCAACTGGTCATTATGCACGAACAAGGAACGGAGTATTACTTACAGCAAAAGATGCTAATAAGGATCAAACATATTTTTTGTATCGTGTATCCCAGAAAGCTTTACTTAAAACATTATTTCCACTTGGTGAATTTTTATCTAAGGCAACGGTGCGTGATGAAGCTAAAAGATTTGGTCTTATTACTGCGGACAAAAAAGACAGTCAAGGAATTTGCTTTGTTGGAAAAGTTGGAATTCGTGAATTTTTATCACAATTTATCGAAACAGAAGTTGGAGTAATTCTCGACGAATATAACAGAGAAGTAGGTCGGCATGACGGAGCAATATTTTATACTATTGGCCAAAGAAAAGGCCTTGGAATTGGTGGTGGGCTTCCATATTACGTAACTGGTAAAGATATGGATGAAAATATAGTGTATGTGTCGCAAAATCTTACAACAGAAACACTCTGGCTACAAAACTCAAAGTTAACTAGCGTTCACTGGATTAACGAGGAACCGAAACAAAATCTGAATCTACTGGCTCGGACAAGGCATCGTGCTAAAAAAGAACCTTGTAGATTACAAAAAATAGACGATACATGGGAGATAGTTTTTGAAGAAAAAATACGTGCACTTACTCCTGGTCAGTCAACTGTACTATATGACGGTGAAACGGTTATTGGTGGCGGTATAGTAGTTTAGCTCAATAAAGACAAAGCCACGAAAAAAGTACGACATTTATAAAAAAATTATATTTTTTAGTCTAACTCAGTTATGCTTATAGGAATAATAGCCTGAGGAGGTTGAAGTGAGCGATTTATCACCTGAAAATAATGTAAATGACGAACTGGTTAATGATCCGCCATTTGACCAAGATTCAACAGAAACAGTTCTAAGTCAGCAAGATACTTCGTCTAGCGAGGATTTTAGGCCAGAAATAAACCAGCAAAGGGGCAGCACGCAAACTGAGCCTGTCAATTCTGAAGTCACCCCAGATAAATCAGTTTCGAAAAAGAAAAGCCCACTTCTAGCAATGCTAGCTATTATTCTCTTTCTTGGTGTAGCCTTCGTCGGTGCCTGGTATTTACTAAAACCAGGAACAGATTCTTCGCCAGTGTCTAAAACTCAAGAACTTGCTGACATTGCATTGTTAAAGATTGGTACAATTGAGGGCCCGGCAAACCAGCTTTTCCCAGCAGAAACAAGCACTGGCATCAATGTCACCGCAAACAACCAGATCTACGAGGGATTGGTTGAAATCAAGAATGATAAATACGTACCCCTTCTAGCAGAGAGCTGGACAAATCCTGATCAGCTAACATGGGTTTTTAAGCTTAAACCAAACGTTGCTTTTCATACCGGTAATGTAATGAAAGCAGAAGATGTCAAAGCAAGCATTGAAGATCAGGCAACTAATGAATTTTGGGGAAGTTTTGTTTCCACAATTGCATCGACTGAAGTTTCGGGTGATCTTGAAGTAACGATCAAAACCACAAATCCAGATCCATTACTACTTAATCGTCTTTCTAAGACCTACATAAGAGATCTTTCCGGAGAACCAAAAGTGGGCATGAACGGAACCGGCGCATATCTACTTAACAATGACGCCGAGAATTCTGAATCAAAAATGAATTTGATAGCTTTTGAAAAATATCACGCTGGTACTCCAAAAACTAAAGCCTTGGAATTCATTGTGTTCGATGATGATGCAAAGGTGTCTGACGCATTAAAGAATAAGGAAGTTGACTTAATTGATCAAAGCCCAGGTATTGACGAACTTTTGAGCCAGGACCTAGATTCATACACCAAAATTACCTTTGATTCAGCTGGATCAAATGGAATATATCTTAATTTACTGAAGAAAGATTCACCGTTAAGCAATTTGAAAGTTCGTCAAGCGCTGCTTTATGCTATTGATCGCCAGGCTTTAGTGGATAAACTAGACGATTCAGGAATTGTCCCAGTATTTCAGATGGTTCCTAAAACACTTTCCGGTTATGACAACAGTCTAGTAGAAGTGAAATCAAACAATGACACGGTTAAAAAATTGCTAACCGAGGCCGGGTATCCAGATGGCGTAACTTTAGAATTTATATATTTTGAAGGAGCACAGACAGAGCCGCCTATATTAATTGAGCAACTTCGCGAAGCTGGTTTTACCATCAAATCAACAGGATATACAACTCCAGATGAGATGTTCGGTGCCGTAGAAAATAAAAACTTCGATATGTTTACGTCCACATACACAAGTGACATATCAGACGCAAGAGACATTTTTGGAAGTGTTAGCGTTAATGAAAATCCAGTTTTTGCTGCCGTCGACGATAAAGCTTTTGATGATCTTCTTGAAGCAAGCGATACAGAATTTGACCCAATCAAGAGAACAGAGGCACTTCAAAAAGTTAACAAGTATATCTATGACAATGTTTTGTGGATACCGATTCGAAACAGTAGATATTCAACCTATTTCAGAAAAAATATATTGATCCAGCCAAGAAGTGCCACCGAATTTACGTCTATTAAATATTTCGAAGTCGGTGAAATAGTAAATAACTAAAAATTTAAGGGCACGATCATGCACTCAGCGACGCGTTTCCTGACAAGTATTAGGGCTAAATTCTTGCTTCTAATCATCCTGCTTTTAACTTCTATTTTTTTAGTACTTGCTCTATACCAGATAAGGTCAAACAGTGCTGCATTACGGGAACAGCTCTTGAGTGAGGTTCTATCATTTTCTACGCTTGCAACCGAACCCGTAGGTAGTACCTTTGCGATTTATAAAGATTCTGGAACCGCTCGGATTGATCAAAAAGTTCAAGAATTTATAGCCAACAGTGAAACAATCAGTGCAATTGCGGTCATAGACATAAATGGTGACCAACTATATAAAAGCGATGAGGTTGCTGATTTTGACGCACAGAAAGCTGATGCTCAAAGTTTTGAAACAGTTATAAAGCGTAATGAACAGGGGGATATAGTAACAATTATAGCCCCGTATTTTGAAAGTTCAGGAGCGCATCGTTTTAGTGTTGTCTATAACGTATCGAATGAATTGATTAATGAGAGTATCCTAGCTTCAAAACGCTCAATTTTGTTTTTTGCTATGTTCACGCTACTCACTTCAACTGTATTAATTTATGTATTAATAAATTTGTTTATTATTCGTCCTGTTAGGCAGGTGAGTGAGCAGGCAGGTATCATTAGTTTAGGAAATCTGGATCAAGAGATCACCGTTCATGGAAGAGATGAAATTGCGCTACTCGGTGGAGCAGTAAATCAAATGGCCGACTCGCTAAAAGCCAGCATTGCAGAATTAAAAGAAGTCGACAAGGTTAAAAGTGAATTCATGATGATAACCTCCCATAATCTAAGGACACCCTTGACTATAATTACAGGTTACCTTGATTCAATCGAACTTTATAAAAACGATGCAACAAAACTAGCAGATGCTCTTAAGCGGATTGGTGCAAGTGCCAAGCGACTTGCCGTTTTCGCGGAAGATGTTTTGACGATTTCAAGGTTTGAGCTCGGTGAAGAGGAATTAGATAAAGCGCCAGTTGTGTTCGGGAATTTTTTAGAAAGAATTGCAAAAGATTTTAGACCCACTACAGAGATAAGTAAGGTTACTTTCACTACAGAGTTTAAAAATTTAAATGAAACTATTAAGATTAGTGCCCCTCATATTAGGAGTGCTATCTGGAACCTGCTCGACAACGCCACCAAATTTACTAGTGCAGGCGGGGAGATACGCTTTGAGGGTAAAATACAAAATAATCAAATTGAAATTACAGTATCTGATAATGGAGTTGGGATTATTAAAGAAGAAATTCCAAAATTGTTCACTAAATTCCACAGAGGAACTTCTACTGAAACCTATGATTTTGAAGGCACTGGGATTGGTCTATATACCTCAAAAGTAATCATAGAGAAGCATGGTGGCACTATTTCTGTCGCAAGCGAACAAGGCAAAGGAAGTACTTTTGTAATCATGCTCCCTATGCAACAAGTTAGTTAAAAAAACGAAGTAATGTAGAATAAAACTATGTATAAAAATATTCTGTTTGTTGAGGACGAGCAGCTAATTGCAGAAATGTACGCTTCTATACTCGAAGCTGAGGGCTTTAAAGTTGACATTGCTAACGACGGGCAAAAAGGATTGGAACGTGCTCAGACAGGTGAGTATGACCTAATATTATTAGATCTCATGCTTCCATCGCTTACTGGACTTGAGATTATGCGCCAACTTCGCGATCCACAGTTGTCACCGAATAATACTCGTGAAAATACGCACATTTTAATTTTAAGTAATTTAGATGAAGACGACTTGGTAAAGAAAGAAATATCGGAACTTACAGAAGGCTATTATTTAAAAGTAAACATAACTCCTCATTCGTTAGCGGACATAATTAAAAAAATGGACAGTAATTCGTGACACATTGGCTACTTGTGAGTTCACCTGAAAACTTTGAAATTAGTCGTGCGCGTGGTTTTGACATTGCTGGAATGAAGTCTCGACGTCGAAAAGCTGCGGCCGAAGTCGAGCTTGGCGACAGTATATTCTTTTATTTAACAGGAGTTAAATCGATCGGGGGCGAGGCGACTGTAATGAGCGCAGCATTTTTTGACGAAATGAAAATTTGGGAATCGACTAAACCGGGCGAAGTATACCCCCATCGTTTTAAAATAGAAATGCAAAAAGCTCGTAGCAATGACAATTACCTCAAGGTGGAGGATTTCATTAATGAATATGAGTACGCTAAGCGCTGGCCTGCGAAGAATTGGACTCTTGCCTTTCAAGGAAACGTCCACAAGTTAGAACAAAAAGACTATCAACTCATTCACAACCTAATCTAATCTGTTAAAATAGTGCAGATGACAGCCCAAGAAATAAGACGAGCCTACTTAGATTTTTATAGACAGCGTGGACATAACGTTGTTGCACGCGCTCCGATTGTACTCAAAGACGACCCCACAACTCTATTCACTGGTTCAGGTATGCAGCCAATAATTCCGTACTTGCTTGGCGAACCACATCCAGGAGGCCTCCGAATCACGAATAGTCAAACCTGTTTGAGAGCCCAGGACATAGAAGATATTGGAGATAATCGGCATACGACCTTTTTCGAAATGTTGGGCAACTGGAGCTTTGGCGATTACTTCAAAAAACAGCAGATTGAATGGATGTGGGAGTTTCTGCACGATGTTGTTGGTCTTGATATGTCAAAGGTATATGTAACCTGCTTTATTGGGGCAAACGAATACTCAATTCCTAAGGATACAGAAGCGGCAGAAGTCTGGGCTGGTTTATTTGATTCTGCAGGTTTAAGTACAGGCCAGGCAGACATTGGATCGGAAGAGGATGGTTACAAGCGCGGAATGAAGATCGGAGAGCGGATATTTTATTACGATGGAAGCAAGAACTGGTGGAGTCGCAATGGAGATCCAGAACATACACCAGTTGGCGATCCATGTGGACCTGACAGTGAGATGTTCTATGATTTTGGAACGTCTCATAACACTGACTTTGGCGAAAAGTGTCACCCTAACTGCGACTGCGGTCGTTTTATGGAAATTGGCAACAATGTCTTTATGGCCTACAAGAAAGTATCAGAGGGCGAGTTTGAGCCGCTTGAGAAACCGAATATCGATCACGGTTCAGGTTTGGAACGCATTGCCGCAGCAAAACTAAATAACCCGGATGTTTTTAAAATTAGCGTCATGTGGCCAATTATAGAAACATTGCAAAAATTAAGCGGTAAAAACTACGAAAGTCACACAGAAAGTATGCGGGTCATCGCCGATCATCTGCGGGCCGCGTTTTTCATGGCAGTCGACGGAGCAATACCAAGTAATAAGCGTGAAGGCTATGTAATGCGGCGATTATTGCGTAGGGCAATCCTACAAGCCTTTAATCTTGGCATAGAGCAGAATTTTTTACCAGAAGTTGTGCCGGTAATAACGGGACTATTTGCTGATGATTACCAAGAAGTTGCAGAAAGTAGCGATAGTGTACTAGCGGTACTAGTTAAGGAAGAAAAAGCTTTTAAGCAAACACTGAGAAAAGGTTTGAAGTTTTTGCTTGAAAAGAGCAAAGAGCGAGACGGAGTTACGATAAAATCAGGAGAAGACATGTTCGTGGCTTACGATACGCATGGGTATCCAGTTGAGCTCGCGGCGGAAGTTATTTCAAGACTGGAAACTATTGAATTGGCACCAGATTGGAAAGATGTGTTTGATAAAAAAATGAATGAACAAAAAGAGCGTTCAAGGACTGCCACAAAAGGCACTTTCAAAGGTGGACTTGGCGGTCAAACACTGCAACACAAAAAATATCACACAGCTACTCACTTAATGTATCAGGCTCTACGCAACGTGCTTGGCGACCATGTCGTACAACACGGTAGCAACATTACTGAAGAACGATTAAGATTTGATTTTAGTCATCCAGAAAAAATGACCGCCACGCAGATTGAAGAAGTCGAAAAAATTGTAAATGAGCAGATTGGTAAAGATTTGAGTGTTTCATGGAAAGAATATCCTACAGATGTTGCCAGAAACGAAAAAGGTGCACTTGGTCAGTTTGGGGATCGCTACGGCGATACAGTTAAGGTTTATGCGATGATTGCTGAAGGCGAAGAAAAGCCTTTTAGTTTTGAAATTTGTGGAGGCCCGCACGTTGACCATACTTTGCAGTTGTTTGAAGACGACAAAAAATTCAAGATTCAAAAAGAACAATCAAGTAGCGCCGGGATTCGCCGCATTAAGGCCATATTGTGTTAACTAAAATAAATGGAAACGTCGCTATACTATAAAATTGGAACTAAATGACTACCTTTGGTGAAAAATTTGGTGAGATATGGGAATACGAAAGCGGTGAATCGCTTCTTCATTACGATCGTAATGATTTAAATGGAATTTATCATCTTGGTGCCCGTGGGCGTGCTGAAATAAGATGGCGTCCTAATCACCCAACTTGTCGACAGGAATTAATAGCACGCACTGTGTTTAAGTTGGCAATTTATTCTAATGTTCAAATGCAGAATAGTCTGCCATGGAACGAAGCATTTCAACCTGCCGATCCACTTTTTGGGGATGTTGCACTAAAGGTTCGCGGAAACCAGAAATCATTATTTTTTGAGTTAGCTGAAGTAGCGCTTTTATACCCTTACATTGGTGAAAACGCACAACACGAATTAATCGGTTAACCTCTGTAATTGTGCTATACTAGATTCCGATTATGCTCAAGAAATTAGATAAATTAAAAGCACTTGCAAAAAAACTACCAACCTCGAAGAAAAATGAGGAAGAATACATCGTTGGTCTTGATATTGGCACAGAGAATGTAAAGGCCTTGATTGCCCGAGTAGTTGGTGATGAGCTTGAAATTATCGGTGTCGGCCGAGCGCACCAAGAATTATCTGATATGCAGGCAGGTGCAATAGCTGACATTGGAAGTGTCGTTGGAAATTGTGATAAAGCTTTAGCAGAGGCAGAAAAAGAAGCCGGTGTTACTCCGCGGACTGCAGTAATCGGTATTGCTGGTGAGTTAGTCAAGGGAACAACAACGACAGTTCGTTGCACAAGACAAAACCCGAAACGACCACTGGACATTGCTGAGGTTGAGCGAATAATTAGTCTAGTGCAAGAGCGTGCTGAAGTGAAGGCTCGTAAAGAACTTGCCTATGAACTTGGTGGAAAATCTGTTGATATCAGGCTCGTAAACAGTGCATTAGTAAATATTGACATCGACGGTTACGCTGTTACGAACCCAGTTGGTTTTCAAGGAAAAGAAGTTGTCGTGCAGCTTTATACAGCTTTTGCACCTTTAATTCACATAGGTGCTCTTGAGAAAACTGCACAAGAACTTGATCTTGATTTATTGGCAGTCGCGGCAGAACCATTTGCGGTTGCACGTTCAGTTATTGGGAATGACCCAAATGCAACAATGAGCGCAGTTCTCATGGACGTTGGAGGCGGAACAACTGATATAGCCGTAGTAAATGAGGGTGGCGTTCAGGGAACTAAAATGTTTGGCATCGGTGGGCGAGCATATACAAAATCTATCGAACGTGAAACTGGCAAGTCTTTCCAAAGTGCTGAAAAACTTAAGCTTGCATACACCGATAAAAGTCTCTCTGGAAAACAAGAGAAAGAAGTAGAGTTGGCACTTAAAAAGACACTTAATGTCTGGCGTAGTGGAGTCGAGCTAGCGTTGAGCGATTTCACTAAACTTGATCATATGCCGCATCAGATATTCTTGTGCGGAGGTGGCTCAAGCCTTGATATGATTATGACTGATCTTGAAAGAGATGATTGGTATAAAGAGTTGCCATTTACCAGAAAACCTACTGTAAAACACATTGTACCAGCTCAGGTAAAAGGCATAGAGGATCTAACCGACAGAGTAAATGATCACACGTTCATTACTGCCATGGGGTTGCTACGCGTTGGAGCTGATACACTATCACATGAAAGCGGACGTCCGGCAGGATCTGTTCGTGAAAAAATTGACAGGATGTTAAGAGTCTAAAATGAGTTCTACAAAAAAAGCGACGCTCTATATAGATATCGACGATGAAATAACTACAATCATCGATAAAGTTACCACAAGTAAAGATAAAATCGTTGCTTTGGTACTGCCAAAACGAGCCACAGTACTTCAGTCAGTTGTAAATATGAAGCTGTTAAAACGTTCTGCCGACACCTCCAGTAAAAAAATAGTTCTAATTACTTCTGACTCTGGGGTTGTTCCACTTGCGGGTATCGCTGGAGTTCATGTTGCTAAGACGCTTCAGTCGAAGCCGGAAATTCCAGAAGCCCCTAATACAGATGACCCAAGCGAAGAGCTTGATGACGATGTTACGCTAGATAAAACAAAATCAATCGCTGCACTAAGTGGCGACGATGAAGAAGAAGTCGCAGAAGTGCCAGAAGCTGAACCGGTGTCCGGGAAAAAGAAAGTAAAAAAATCAGGAGAAAAGAAAAATAAAAAACTAAAGATTCCAGATTTTACAAAGTTCCGAACTAAGCTTATTCTTGCAGTTCTACTTTTGATACTTCTGATTGGCGGCTGGATCTTTGCATTAAAGATTTTGCCAAAAGCTGAAATAGTCATAAAAACTGACACGAAGACTTTCAGCAAGGACCTTAAGTTAGCAGCGGCAATCGCCAAGAATGAAGAAACTCTTCAGGCCAAAGTTGAGCAATTAGAAAAGAGCGAAAGCCAAACCGTTCCAGCTACTGGGGAGAAAAATGTTGGGAAAAAAGCCGAAGGCAAGCTAGAACTTACTAATTGTATTGATGACGGTAAGGATCACACAATACCAGCAGGAACTGCTTTCACGCGAAACGGAAAAACATTCACAACAACACAAAATGTTAAGCTGCAGGAAGCACTTTTCAACAGTGGTGACGAGTGCCAAGGCGTGAGTGGATTAAATAAAAAAAGTGTCGACGCAATTGCCTCTGATGGTGGCGCAAGTTTCAATATTGGGGAAGGAGCCTATAACTCATCGATTGCTGGCATAAATGCCTACGGTTCTGACATGAAAGGTGGCACAGACGACATAAAACGAGTTGTGAGCCAAGGAGATATCAATACTGCGACTCAACAACTAAAGGATAAAACCAGCACCGGAACTGTCGAAGAACTTAAGGCACAACTGATTAGTCAAGGTTATATACCGTTCGAGTCATCATTTAAAGCAGAAGAACCGGTAATATCTGCAAGTGAATCCGCAAACACTGAGGCGAGTGCAGTGACAGTGTCCGGTACAGCAAAATTTCAGATGGTCGGTGTCGTGAAACAAGAAATTGATGATGCAATCAAAGAAGCAGCCAGAGAAGACATAGACGATTCAGCCCAGAGTATTTCTAGTAGCGGCATAGATACAGCTACGCTACGGCTTAGCGAAGTCTCTCCAGGAGTGTATGACCTTACCATTCAAACACTTGTCACCGCTGGTGCGCAGCTGAATGCCGATAACCTTAAACAGGAAATATTGGGCAAGAAATACAGTGAATCAGAGTCTATACTATCTGCCAAAGCCGGAGTTGTTGATGTAGATATTGACTACAGTCCTTTCTGGGTAGGCGCTACACCAAATAATGTGAACAAGATCACCATAACCATTGAGAACATAGCCGAAGATGAGTAATATTCTTGCCCTTGACGTAGGAGAAAAGCGGATTGGCCTAGCAATTGCATCCTCTATTGTTATGCTCCCGAGACCACTGACTACAATTGCTTACGAAGGAGCGATTGAAAAATTAAAATTGATTATAGAAAACGAAGCTATTACAGAACTTGTGGTCGGCTTACCGATGAACCGTAATGGTGATGCAACGCAGCAAACAAAGTTCACCATGGATTTTATTGATAAACTTAAAGCTTTATCGCTGGACATTGCTACAGTTGATGAAGCGCTGTCTTCCAAACGAGCGAAACAGGAGCTCCAAGAACGTGGGAAACCTTATGAAAAAGGCGATATTGACGCTCTTGCGGCAACCTATATTCTGGACGATTATTTGAAAGAAGGAGCAACAGCATGAAAGAATTTAGTAGCAATCAAAAGAAATCACATCGAATTAAATGGATAGTAGTAACATTAGCTTTGTTATTAATAATTGCGGGAGCCTCTGTTTTTGCTATTCGTCAGATATATCTTAGTAATCTCGGTCCAGTAAGTTTATCTGAAGAGATAGTGTTAGTAGAAATTTCTGTTGGTGCAACGCCGCACGAAATAGCTGAAATTCTTGAAGAAAAAGGGGTCATAAAAAAAGCTTGGGCATTTGAGTGGTATATCCGAAACGAAGGAGTTCGAGATCAACTAAAGGCGGGAACTTATGCGCTCCGTCCTAGTTTGGGAGTAGAAGAAGTGGTAAAAGTGGTGACACAGGGTGCTGTAGCAACGGGATCTATTACGATTTTTCCAGCCCAGCGCATTGATCAGATTGAAGAACATTTAATAAATGAGGGGTTTAGCCCGGATGAAGTTAAAAAAGCGCTTGATCCTGAAACGTATCAAGGACACCCTGCGCTTGTCGACAAACCAGATGGAACGAATCTTGAAGGATATATTTTCCCCGAGACATTCCAACGCACCTCTGACACAACAGCCGTACAGATCATCACCTCGTCACTCGACGAGTTAGATAAGCTCTTGAAGCCTACTCTCCGGGCTGAAATCAACAGACAAGGCTTAACGGTCCACGAGGCTCTTATCTTAGCGTCAGTAATAGAAAATGAAGTAACGACACCAGAAGACCGACAAAAGGCTTCACAGGTGTTCCTGAAGCGTCTGAGAGAAGATATGGCACTTGAATCTGACGTTACTGCCAAATACGGTGCGGTTTTGGATCAAGTTGAGCCAAGCATATTCCATTCTTCGCCATATAACAGCTACGAAAACCCTGGATTACCTCCAACACCTATAAGTAATGTATCTGCCGTTTCGCTGCTTGCAGTTGCCAAACCAGCCAATTCTGAATTCTTGTTTTTTGTCGCTGGGAACGACTGTGTTACGCGGTTTTCTTCTACAATCGAAGAGCATGAAACTTTGCAACAACAGCATGGTGTTGGCTGTAAACCGCAGTAGCTACACACAACTGTTTAAAAAAGAGATATTTCATATGTGATCAACAGGGGTGAAGGAACATAAAATGATTTGCAATTGTTGACAAATACGTGGTATTATCGACCAAGCAACTTTTAAAGCGTAAGTTTATTAAAAGTTGCCCCATAATCTACCAACAGAGGTGAGTAATTCGTTACAATACTAGGTAAGATGTAGATATGGAACAGGGAAATATCCCAGGAGTTGAACTATTCGTACAGCCTCGCATTACCTAAGCACTAAGCTAGGTATTACATCTAACAATCGAACTAAAAAAAGAACGCTCGCAAAGCGCCGTGTTTTTCGTTCTAGAAAAAAAACGGTGCGTTTTAGTATTTTGACTGCTAATATCGTGTTACTTTTAGTCGTAGTTGGCTTTGTTACCAAAACACCGTCTGAAGGTACAATAACTGGTCAAAACAGCGCTGTTCGTACAGAAAATTCGCAAATAGCGAGTCCCCTCGATCAACTATCTTCAGCTGATATTGCGGTGCATGTCGCTCGTATGGCTAATCTTGATGAAACAACGTCTGTTGTTAACCATGCTGATAGCGTGAATGCCCAGATGGCTATTGCTCCTGTCGACGAAGTTGTGGCACCTAAGCCACAAATTGTTACCTCTGCCCTTAAATCAAAGCAAGATATTGAAGTCTATGTCGTAGTAGATGGCGACACACTTACGTCAGTAGCTAATTTATTTGGTGTGACGTCGGATTCTATACGATGGTCTAATGGCTTGACGGGTGAAGCAATTAACCCTGGAACAGAACTTAGAATTCCGCCCGTAAACGGTATTGTCTATCAGGTAAAGGAAGGTGAAACGGTTGATGGGCTAGCTGAACGATTTAGCGCTGACAAACAAAAGCTTATAGAAATGAACGACGCTGAGCTTGCCGGATTAACCAAAGACGAATTTATTATTATTCCAGATGGCGTACAGCCAGTTCGACGCCCATCCTTCACAACTGCATTTTACGGTGCACGTGAGCTTACTTACGGTCCAAGCAATGGATATGATTACGGTTGGTGCACATGGCATGCGGCAAATCGTCGTCGTGAAATTGGGCGTCCAATTCCTAGTAACCTTGGCAATGCCATTACCTGGTATGGGCTTTCACAGCGCGGCGGACTATCAACAGGGACAACACCTCAAGCCGGTGCAGTACTGTGGCATGCAAATCTTGGTGGACTAGGACATGTTGCGTTTGTAGAGTCGTTAAATCTAGATGGTTCATTTGAAGTTTCCGACATGAATTACCCAAGTTGGGGCAGAGTTACTTATCGAACGGTTCCAGCTAGTGAGGTTAGTAAATATCGATTTATTTACTGAGCATATTTGTAAGTAATTCAAGCTACCTCTGTTATAATAGGAAAATATGTTTGTTGATAAAGTAAAAGTTGAGGTAAAAGCGGGAGACGGCGGAAATGGCGTTGTTAGTTTTCGTCATGAGATTTATGTAGATAAAGGTGGTCCCGACGGCGGCGACGGCGGCGACGGCGGCGACGTTATGTTTGTGGCAAGTAGGAGTCAGAACACACTTGCAGCCTTCCGTTTTCAAAAAGTCGTAAAGGCTAACCCTGGAACAGCCGGAGCAAAACAAAAGAAACATGGTAAAAGTGGCGATACGCTGCGGGTTGAAATACCAGTAGGTACCGTTGTGTCTAACATGGACGGTGAAATCTTAGCTGATCTAGCTGAGGAGAACGAAGAGGTGATTATTGCTAAGGGTGGAAAAGGCGGTTTTGGGAACGCTCACTTTACATCCAGCACTCGTCAAACACCTCGGGTTGCTGAAAAAGGTGAACCTGGCGATGAACTTGAACTAGTATTAGAGCTTAAGACTATTGCAGAAGTAGGATTGGTTGGGTTACCAAATGCTGGAAAATCAACATTTTTATCTGTAGTGAGCAATGCCAAGCCAGAGATTGCCGACTATCCGTTCACGACATTAGTTCCAAATCTTGGCGTCGTGGACATCGACAAGGAAGCATTTGTCTTCGCTGATATTCCTGGACTTATAGAAGGCGCCAGCGAAGGTAAAGGCCTTGGAGACGACTTTTTACGGCATATTGAACGAACCAAAGTAATCTTGCACCTAATTGACGTTTATAATGATTCGCTAACAGAAGCGTACACAACCATACAAAAAGAATTAGCTGCTTACAAAATTGATTTATCTAAAAAACTTCAAATTGTAGCAATCACAAAAGTGGATGGACTCGACGAGGACATACGTAAAGATAGATTAAAAGAACTAAAAAAAGCACTACCAAAAGAACTAAAATTATTCGCAATCTCATCCAAAAGTGGTGATGGGGTAATAGAACTGCTCCGAACAGTCCGAAAAACCGTAGAAAAACAACGAAATCAAGAAATCGAAAAAGAAAGCTCAGAAAAGAAAATACCAATTTTACAGCTATCAAATCAGCAGCCATGGCGTGTTATTAAAACTGATGGCGGCTTCCTAATTACTGGCGCTAAAATTGAACGATTTGCAAAACGTACCGACTTTGACGATTTTCATTCGGTGCAACGTATTCGTGATATCATGAAAAAAATGGGCATTATGCACGAACTCCACCGACAAAAAATAGAAACAGATCAACAAATTAATATTGCCGGGCTAGGTTCATTTGAGTTTTAAACATTTTTAAATACTTGTGAAGATTTTTTAGTTTGTGTCACATGGTTATAGCGGGTACTATGCAGGGTGATGACTTTTTACTTTTATGATCTAGAGACCTCAGGCATAAGTGCAAAGAGTGCACGGATTATGCAGTTTGCAGGCCAGCGCACAGATATGGACTTGAATCCAATTGGGGAACCGCACGATATTTTGATTAAAATGACAGACGATATATTACCAGAACCTGATGCAGTTATGGTGACAGGTATAACGCCACAGAAAACCATTGCTGGCGGTGTTTCAGAAGCAGAATTTTTGCAAACGTTTCATACTGAGGTTGCGCTACCAGACACAATATTCGTAGGCTTTAATTCCGTAAGGTTCGATGATGAATTTATGCGCTATACACAGTACAGGAATTATTACGATCCTTATGAATGGCAGTGGAAAGATGGACGTTCGCGCTGGGATTTGCTTGATTTAGTTCGTATGACAAGAGCGTTACGACCAGAAGGAATCGAGTGGCCGTTTGATAGTTCTGGAAAACCATCAAACCGTCTCGAACTTTTAACAAGTGTGAACAAGTTGTCTCACGAAAGTGCTCATGATGCTCTGAGCGATGTTCATGCAACCATAGAAATCGCTAAGTTAATTAAACAAAAACAGCCAAAATTATTTGATTTCTTACTTGATATTAGAAGTAAAAATAAAGTCCAAGAGCTTGTCGACTCAGAAGAAATGTTTATTTACACTTCTGGAAAATACTCTAGTGTGAACGAAAAAACAACCATTGTAACCAAGCTGTGTTCAACTCCAGAAGGCGCAGCTTTGGTCTATGATTTAAGTATAGACCCGACCCCTTTCCTTAAAATGAGCCAAGAAGAATTACTAGCTAGGTGGCAAGCACCTTGGAAAGACCCAGCACCTAAGGTTCCTGTAAAAACGCTCAAGTTTAATCGATGTCCGGCGGTAGCTCCACTTGCAGTTCTTGACTCTAAGAGTCAGAAACGGATTAAGCTTGATCCAAAGCTAGCATTAAAATATCGTGAACAGATTGCTCAAACAGATTTTTCTAATAAATGCTTAGCTGTTATTAAGAAAATGAATTCAATTAGAAATGTTGAACAAAAACAGCTTGTTGACGATTTGCAAAATGTAGACGAGCGCTTATATGAAGCTTTTATTGCTGGTCAGGACAAAATTACAATGAGTCGCGTACGTGCAGCCAATCCTAGTGAACTCAACGAGATATCGTCTGATGAATTTAAGGACGAGAGATTAAAAGGACTATTGCCACTATATAAAGCAAGAAATTTCAGTAAATACCTGAACGATGAAGAGCGTATCCAATGGGAAAAATTTAGAACCGAAAAACTGCTCGGAAGTGGTAGTAAAAGTTTAGTAGCAAAATATATGAAACGATTAAAAGAGCTGGACGAAAGCGTCACAGAACCTGGGAAACGGTATTTACTGGAGGAATTACAGCTCTACGCCGAGTCAATCTTGCCGATTGTTGATTAAATCGACTTCTCTTCGGCCTCTATTTGTTTCTCTAAAAGGCCTTTTTTGGATTCACGTAAATAGGTACTGACAAGTGTAAAACTTAGCAGACATAGTAATGACTGAAAAAAAGTTACAGTAAATTGAGTTCCTGGGATGGTACCAAGAACAATCAGTTCTAGCATGAATTGTCTCCCGTTTCTATTAATACAATAATAGCATAAAGATGCACAGCATGCAAAGCTATTTAGAAGTAGTGCTTATTATCTTAGTATTTTTTTCATTTTTTCAATGAATAATTCAAGCCGTTTGCGGTTACCGAGAAAAAGAGTAGCCCCGGTAAAAAGACAAAATATTGCAAGCGAAAGGGTTATGCTCTTGGTGTAGCGTAATAACAAATAGATTCCTCCTGCAAGAAATGTAAATGAAAGCATGTCATATAAGGCCTGCAACGCAGGGTGCTCTATGAATATTTTTTCAGATATCTTTAGGCCATTATTCCTAATGTATTTTATAAGTTTCTTTGCCCAATCGTGGTGTATGGAAAGGAATCCAAGTCCTGCCAATAATAGAGGTATTCCACCAGGTCCGGGAAGCCACCCAAGGAGGGGAGAAATAAGAATTAGAGCAATACCAATGATATCAAAAATGAAATGCCTCAATGACCTCATGTTCTTAGTATAGATTAACTAAGAAACTTTACCAGCAAGGTAGCTACCAAGACGCTTAACTGTGCACCCAGATTCTTTAAGCTCGCTCATTGCTGCTCCCAACGAGCCATTGCCAATAACGTCTATATAAAACACGTAATGCCAGGCTTTTCCTACTATCGGACGTGAATGGAGCAAGGTTAGATTTAATTGATGTTTATTGAATACCCCAAGTGCTCTATAGAGTGCGCCAGGTTTAGTATCACCATGAGTCTGTAATACGAGCGATGATTTAATGCCGTTCATGGTCATTACTTTTGGTGGCTTGTTCTCTAAGATTACAAACCTTGTGTAGTTCTGGTGGTTTGTTTCAATGTTGCGTCTTAAAATCTTGAGTCCGTGAAGTTCTGCTGCTTGAGAGCTAGCAATTGCAACCTTAGAAGAGTCATTCCATTTTTTTATAAACGCGACACTTTGAGCGGTATCGTGTTGCTCGAATCTGGCTGCATGTGGAATTTTTGAATCAAGAAACTTTTCGCACTGCGCAAGAGCAATCGGGTGAGAATGAATTTCTTTAATACTAGATAATTTTGCATCAGCAAGACCAATTAGAGATTGTTCAATTCGAAGGTAAATTTCTCCGATAATTGACGCACCGCCGTCAATCAATAAATCATAAACTTCATTAATTGAACCGTATAAAGAGTTTTCGATTGCACAAACTGCAAAATCGACATGGCCATTTTCAAGTACATCGAAAACTGTCTTGAAAGGTAAATCGCATTCAATAATTTCATATGGATTTTTAAAATATTGTCGTGCGGCTATGTCATGGAATGATGCCCGAGCTCCTTGAATTGCGATCTTCTTCATTGACAAAGACTAACATATTCGATTTGCGTAATTAGCAATATAATTGATAAGATTTAAATGATAAAAGACTGCAAAACCAAAAAAGGAGTAATTATGGCAGGAGGCGGTCAGTGGCAACACGGTGCTAGATCTAATTTGCATTCAGGTGAAAGATTAAGATCAGATTGTATATCTGCAGATGACATTTGTAACTCGCCAACTAAAATTCCACCAGAATTCTTTGTGCCGAGTTTTTCTGTGTTCCGCCCAGTACTTGCGACTCTCGAAATGCACGATTTCCATAGTCGATTAGGTGATTTGTTTGGAAAGGGAACTTACCGTGCTTTACCGCTAGCCAGGATGGGCGTACGTATCGTTGAGCAGAAAGCACTAATTAAAATTTTTCATGGTGCAGATGTTAAGCCTTACGCAGAGGATATTCATGATGTCGTTGATCATATTAAAGTCGGTCTAGGAAACTTAGTAAAAAGTAAACCACATAGCTTTCCAATGTATACCGACACCGTTTATAGGTTTGGAGAAGATGGAAAATCAATTGCGCTTGGGTCAAAAGGATGGCAGGGATTTAAGGCTCGATACCCGAGAAAAGACGCACTTGGAAATTTGCTATTTAATTCTCAAGGACTTAACGAGGCCAATCTTGTAATCGGCGCACTAACTAATGTATTTACAGAAGAATATGACACTTCTGGCGAACTGCAAGATGTTAACTTTCGCCCACTTCAATCATCCTTGGCGCCTCACGTTACTGTTGCAAAAAAAGTCAGGGGAAATGCACTAACGAATAGTGAGGTGGTAGAGTTGAACGGACATATCAGTGAATTTATGCCCGAGTCAATACCCTTGTTTGATCCTTTTATACGAGTGCGACTTGATAGGGATGGCACGGGAGTGTATTTAAATTCAAGAGATGAAGAAGAGAAGTATGACGCCTTTATGACTGTTAGAAATCCAAAGAAAAAAGAATACGGAAAGTTGTTGCTTCGTTACTTTAATGACTAGTTATTGACGCTTCAGAGTTGTTGGACGTATAATAGTGGATTAATGTCTGATGTAATTCGAGTGACGGGAGCGCGTGAACACAACCTAAAGGATGTGTCGATTGAGATTCCTCGCGATAAGTTAGTGGTAATAACCGGGTTAAGCGGTTCAGGAAAATCAAGTTTGGCATTTGACACAATTTACGCAGAAGGCCAACGGCGTTATGTAGAATCGCTAAGTTCTTATGCGCGACAGTTTTTAGGTCTCATGGAAAAACCAGATGTCGATCAGATAGAGGGTTTAAGCCCGGCAATTAGTATTGACCAAAAGTCCACTAGTCGTAATCCTCGATCGACGGTTGCAACTGTCACAGAAATTTATGACTATCTTCGTTTATTGTTTGCTAGGATTGGGATTCCTCACTGCTCAATATGTGGAAAAACGGTTGAGCGCCAAACTATAACCGCCATAGTTGAGCAAGTAGCTGAACTTAAGAAGGATGCACGAATGATTGTGCTTGCCCCGATTGTTATTGATAAAAAGGGCGCATACGAACATGTTCCAGAACAATATCAGCAAGCTGGATTTGCGCGAGTTAGAGTCGATGGAGTTGTTTATGCGCTAGATGAGTTTCCCCAACTTGATAAAAAATTTAAACACACCATTGAAGTTGTAGTAGACCGCCTTGTAAATGATGAATCAAGCAGGAACCGGCTTTCACAATCTATTGAACAGGCTATTGACCTTGCCGACGGTAAGCTGAAAATCATGCTTGCCGACGAAGACAAAACCCATGACTACTCATTGAAATATGCTTGTATTGATCATCCTGATGTGTTTATTCCTGAGCTTGAACCTAGAACCTTTAGCTTTAATAGTCCACACGGTGCCTGTCCGACATGCACAGGCCTTGGTTCCCGGCTCGAGGTTGATCCAGAACTTGTTGTGCCGAACGGCAGGCTTACAATAGCCGAGGGAGCTATTCGACCCTACAACCGCGTAAGTGCTGATGCGTGGTACATGAAGAAGCTTCACGCGGTTGCTGAAGCGCATGGATTTGATTTGCATGTACCAACTAGCGAATTAGCAGAAAAAGATTTACAAATAATAATGTACGGCACGGGTAGTCAAACGTATGAAGTGATGTTGGGAAGTGGCCGAACATTTGATTCAACTTATGAAGGCGTTGTACCGAACTTAGAGCGAAGACACAAAGAAACAGACAGTGATTTTATGCGGCGCGACATTGAGCGATTTATGCGCGAACGACCGTGTCATGAATGCCAAGGAAAGCGACTTCGCCCGGAAGTTTTGGCGATAACTGTTGGTGGAAATTCAATAATTGATATATGCGAATTATCAATTGATGATGCCATAAAACTTTTTGATGGACTTAAGCTTAATTCACAAGAACAAACTATTGGATACCAGATACTAAAAGAGGTAAAAGCTAGATTATCTTTCATGCAAAACGTTGGCTTAAATTATTTAAGCTTGGCTCGAAGCGCTGTTACATTATCTGGTGGAGAGGCACAGCGAATTCGTCTGGCTACTCAAATTGGTTCTGGACTAGAGGGAGTACTATATGTGTTGGATGAACCAAGTATTGGGCTTCATCAACGCGATAACGACAGACTGATCACAACCCTTAAACGCCTACGAGACCTAGGAAATACTGTCATTGTTGTTGAGCACGACGAAGAGACTATACGTACCGCAGATTATCTAGTGGACATTGGACCTGGTGCTGGTGTTCATGGTGGTGAGATAATTGCGCGTGGAAGTCCAAAAGAAGTTGAAGCTGTAGAAAGAAGCATTACAGGACAATATTTACGTGGCAAAAGAAAAATTGAGTATAAGAAGAAGAGAAGAAGTGGAAATGGTAAGTCGCTCCAAATTATTGGCGCTAAAGAAAATAATCTGAAAAATATAAGTGTCGAAATACCTCTAGGAAAAATGATTGTTGTCAGCGGCGTGTCAGGTTCTGGAAAATCCAGCCTAATTAATGACATTTTAGCCAAAGAGTTGTCTGCAAGATTAATGCGAGCTAATTCAGTCCCTGGAAGACATGAATCAATCGAGGGAATTGAGCATCTAGACAAGGCAATTATTATTGATCAATCTCCAATCGGCAGAACTCCGCGTTCAAACCCAGCAACCTATACAGGCTTATTTACGCCAATCCGTGATTTATTTGCTTCTGTTCCGGAGTCAAAACTACGAGGTTACAAGGCTGGGAGATTTAGTTTTAATGTAAAAGGTGGACGCTGCGAAAACTGCTCTGGCGATGGAATTATAAAAATTGAAATGCACTTTTTGCCAGATGTATATGTCCCCTGCGAAGAATGCGGTGGAAAGCGTTATAACAAAGAAGCACTGGAAATACACTATAAAGGCAAAACAATTAGTGATGTGCTTGGGATGACGACTGAAACAGCTTTAGGGTTTTTTGAAAATGTACCTGTAATTGCCAGAAAACTTCAAACGTTAGTGGAAGTAGGTCTAGGCTATATAACTCTCGGTCAATCAGCAACAACACTTTCAGGTGGAGAAGCGCAGCGCGTGAAGCTTGCAACTGAGCTTTCTAAGCGCTCGACAGGTAAGCCACTGTATATTTTAGACGAACCGACTACTGGACTTCATATGGAAGACGTCAAGAAACTCATGGGTGTTTTACATGCATTAGTTGATTCAGGTAACAGTATGGTGATAATCGAACACAATCTTGATGTAGTTAAGAATGCCGATCATATTATTGACATGGGACCAGAAGGCGGTGCGGGCGGCGGACGAGTAATTGTACAAGGTACCCCAGAAGAAATTGCCAAAAACAAAGATTCATACACGGCTCATTTCCTTAAAAAAATGCTTTAGACCTTATAGTACGCGGAATAGAATCACGACAACAATTATAATTGCCAGCAAACCAAGACTAATAAGGTCAATAGAGCGCTCGATCTTATCTTTGTATTTTTCTCCTAGAAAAGCCGCAGCCCCTGCCACTCCAAGAAAACGCATACCTCTCCCAAGTAGTGATGCAAAAATAAATCCCAGTAAGTTAATTTGAAATACTCCAGCTGCAATAGTAAATATTTTGTAAGGAATTGGAGTAAATGCCGCGGCGAATACCGCCCAAAATGATTGTTCTATATATAATTGTTCTACTGACGCAAATCCAGACTGTAAATGCAAAGTTCGAATAAGCCAACCACCAATTGATTCGAATAAAGCATACCCAATAAAATAGCCAAACAAACCGCCTAGTACCGAACCCGCAATTGTCAGAAAAGCCAAACGCCACCATTTTTTTGGTTTTGCAAATGTTGTGGCAATCAGTAGAGGGTCGGGCGGAAGTGGAAAGAACGAACTTTCGGCAAAGCTTATACTAAATAGTGCTAGATTTGCACGTGGGTGAGCAGCCCATTTTATTGTCCATGCGTATAATCGTTTTATAAATGCGCGAAGTTTTTTTATTGGATAGGTGATTGATAACAATATAGCTGTTTCAGGCGAACTCACCGCTTTTGGTGCATGTTTTGATTTTTTAAACATACCCTACAGTATAGACGAAATTAGCTGTTTATGATGCATCAAAACAACAGTTTGCTATACTGTAGGGACTAAAGAATTTCAGAAGTGGAGAATATATGTCAGAAAATGAAATAGTTATTGAAGTGCAAGAGCGAAAATCTCTCAAAAAGGGACTCACTGCACTACGGAATGAAGGTGTTGTGCCGGTTGTACTTCATAATCATGGAAAAGAATCATCGCACCTTCAAGCTGATTATGTAAAATTGTTTAAAACTTATCAAGCTGCAGGAAAACACCACCCGGTATTTTTATCGTTTGGTGGTAAAAAACACATGGCATTGATTAAGGATGCTGACTTTGAGCCAACAAAAAATCGTTTGCGACATGTTGTGTTTCAGGCAATCCGGCAGGGTGAAAAAACCACAGCCGAAATACCAATTGTATTCCCGGAAGATGTAGAAATTCCTGCAGAGCGAGCTGGACTATTAGTACTGAGAAGTCTCGACTACGTAGAGGTTGAAGCTTTGCCAAAAGATTTACCAGACCAACTAGTTATTGATCCAAGTGTACTGAATGAAGTAGGCGATACGCTTACCGTAGCTGACATTAAAGCTCCAGCTGGCGTCGTGATATTAACTGACTCAGAACATGGTGTAGTTTCTGTCGAAATGCCGAAAGACCAGCTTGCAGAAGCAGATGCCGCAGCTGCTGATCTTGCCGAAGATGCAGAAACAGGAACAGAAGTACCTGCTGAACAGGGCAGTGAAGAAACTTCAGATGATTCAGAAGAAAAAGCTGAATCAAGTTCTGACGAAAAAGCCCCAGAAACTAAAGCTTAATCTTCTAAGAACCCACCAGATTGGTGCGCCCAAAGTTCACTATAAGTGCCTTTTTGACTTATGAGTTCGTTGTGCGATCCTTGCTCAACAACTCTCCCATTGTCCATGACGACTATGCGATCCATTTTTTGAATAGTGCTCAGTCTGTGCGCAATAACTATTGCTGTACGTCCATCCATTAGCTTCCAAAGCGCATCTTGGATTAATGATTCGCTTTCTGAGTCAAGAGCGCTCGTAGCTTCGTCAAGAACCAAGATAGGTGCATTTTTTAACATTGCCCTTGCTATGGCGATGCGCTGTCTTTGTCCACCAGATAATTTTACTCCTCGTTCTCCCACTAAAGTTTCATACCCTTGCTTTAAGTTTTGAACAAATTCATGAGCATGTGCCATTTTCGCTATTTTTTCGATCTCTTGTGGTTCTGCCTTAGGATTTCCATATGCAATATTTTCAGCAATAGAACGGTGAAATAGTTGTGGCTCTTGAGGAACTGATGCAATGTGTTTGCGAAGTGAAGACTGAGTGACGCATGAAATATTTTGACCATCTATCAATATTTCTCCACCAGATATATCTGCAAATCTCTGCAAAAGCTTAGTGATCGTTGTCTTGCCACCACCAGAATGCCCAACTAGTCCAATTTTTTCACCAGGATTGATCGATAGGCTTAGATTTTTGAAAAGGTAATCACTTGGGGTATCCGGGTACGCAAAGCTTACATTATTTAACTCGACTTTACCTAGGGACACGTCAAGTGGTGCTGCGTTTTCAATATCTTTGATTTCGGGTTCTATTTCTAAGATTTCGGCCATGTCGTTTGCATCTCCGAATACGCGAGTAAATGCTCGGAATGTACTGTTGAGGTCCCAAAGTCTTCGTGCGATTGCAATGGTGAGAGTTAATGACAAATATATAACCCCAATATTCACAAGACCTTTTACTGCCAACAGGATAGAAACAACTATAACACTGACATTTATGCTTCGTTGTAATGCGCCTGTGACTAATTCGTGACGCATGTTAATTTCCATTGTTGCTAATGATTTTTCATGAACGGTATTAACCTTTGATTGCATCCTTCTTTTTTCACTTGGTTCACTTGCAAATGACTTAACCGCTAATATATTTGAAAGTGCATCAGCAAGTTGGCCAGTTCTTTCGGTCTCTGCTGCAGCCCAAGCCTTGTTGAATGGTAACTGCTTTTTTCTATATTTCCACACTACCGGCACATAGATACTGCTAATTAATATAATCGCAACCGATACAATGGGTGCTGTCGGCGCTAATATAATTGTAGTTGCTATTATTGAAACAACTAACTTAAATACATTCCAGGTAAGCACGTCGCTTAATCGTTCAAAAGAACCAACAAATTTGTTCACTTGACTCACCAATGAACCAGCGAAGCGGTCATTAAAGAAACTAACACTCATTTTTTGCAAATGGTTGAATGCGTGCATGTATAGTTCGTTCTGGATAAAGCTTTGAGTTCGCCAAAACGTCCTGATAATTACTCTGTTCCAAAGAAGATGAGATATTATATCGCCAACTATAATTCCAGTAATTATAAAAAGTACAGTTGTGCTTGAAAGATCTTGTAGAGTTCCTTGCGCAAGTCGAGTTAGGATAAAACTAATTATTAGCGGTTGTATAAATTCTTCTATGATTTGGGCTATCACCATCATGAAATACATAAAACCAAGCTTTTTTCTAAATTTACGTGCATGAAGTCCGTAAACAAATAAAACTCTTCGCACGTTAGATTTTTGCTTTGACATAACTAAGGCCTCCTTGGCCCAGGCATTTAAGTGTATATAATTTTTTGGGTTTTTCTTGTTAGTTAGGAGCGTGGAAAGACGCTTTTGTATTTATGATTGCTGTACATTTTATCGCGCCTTTCCCTGAATTTGTAAATAGTACTACGATTTTACTACTTATTTGTTAAATTGTAAAAGACTTTAATAAATTATTATTTATGCTCATATGACTTGATTCAGACCCTAGCTCCAAGTACACTATCATCGCTGATGGAGAAGATAATACTTTTTTATAAATTTGTTCCTGTTACCGATCCGGAAACAGTAAAATTTTGGCAACGCAGTTTATGTGAAAAACTAGGTTTAACGGGTAGAATTATCATTTCTGAACATGGCATTAATGGCACACTGGGCGGAAACATCAAGCAAGTAAAGCTATATACCAGAGAGATGAACCAACATCCGCTGTTCAAGAAAATTCAGTACAAATGGAGCGACGGCAAAAAAGGTGACTTTCCGCGTTTAAGCGTGAAAGTACGGGCAGAATTAGTAACACTTGCTCCTAGCGAATCATTCGATGTTTTTGGAAGTTCTAAAGGCTTAAAACCTAAAGAGTGGCATGAATATATAGAGAAAAATCCAGACGTGCTTATACTAGACGCACGTAACGATTATGAAAGCGAAATTGGTGCTTTTAAGGGAAATAATGTAGTTAAACCAAAGATTAAAGCTTTTCGTGACATTAAACCAGTGTTAGACAAATTACCAAAAGATAAGCCGATTTTAACGTACTGTACTGGCGATATTCGATGTGAATATTTAAGCGCATATATGAAACATAAAGGTTTTGACGAGGTATATCATCTAGATGGTGGAATCGTTAAGTACGGGCAAGAGTATAAGGATAAAGGTCATTGGGAAGGAAAATGTTTCGTGTTTGACAACAGGTTAAACATTGCCTTTTCAGAAGATGCTGCAGACATAGGTGAGTGCGTTCATTGCGGCTCAAATACGAGTTCGCATCAAAATTGTGCAAATATGGCTTGTAATTTGTTTGCCCTAGTATGTATAAATTGCAATGATACATTATCGGTCTGCTCGGATGAGTGCGCAAAGATAGTAAATGTGTCAGAATCCGTTTCTGTGTAATTCTCAGGTATAATTGTATACATGAAGCGTATCAAAAAACTCATTAGCGACCCACTTTATGTGCCAGACTTTTTCGCAAGAGGTGTCTATGACATTGATTTTGCCGAGTTAAAACGCAGCGGTGTAAAGGTAATTGCGTTTGACGCCGACAATACACTAATCTCATTTTCTATCTCACCATTTCATCCAAAACACATTGATGACTTATTGCTCAAGAAAATGCAAAAAAAACGTAACCTATTCCAGAAATGGATTATTGCAAGCAATCGTCCATCAAATGACCTTCAACAACTTGCTGCAAGCGTAAATGCACAGGTCGTTCGAGCAAGTCTACTTCTTCGTAAACCACGGAAAGCCTACTTTAGACAAGTAATAATTCGCGCCGGTGTTCCAGCAAATCAAATTGCAATGGTTGGTGACAAATTAATAGCCGATATGTACGGGGCCAACAGAGTTGGCATGCAAACTGTTTTGGTTCGTCCCGTTGGATCAGATAACCCAATTGATAGATTGATCCAAACTCGGCGCGTTGAACGTTGGCTGCTTAGAAAATTCATTGTTCCGTCACTTTTTACATGAACGATAACCTTACTAAAAAGCTTTCACAACTGCCTTCTAAGCCAGGCGTATATTTTCACAAGAATGCAAAAGATGAAATTATATACATAGGGAAGGCAGCAAACTTACGTAATCGAGTTCGTCAATATTTTCAGAAATCGAGAAATCGAGACGCAAAAACTGATGCATTGGTAGCAGAAATAGCCGATATTGAATGGCGAGAGGTAGAAACTGAGCTAGATGCGCTGTTTTTAGAGGCAGAACTCATAAGGAGATATTTACCGCCATATAATATATTACTGCGTGACGATAAAAGTCTTACATTTGTACGAGTATCATTAAAATCAGACCATCCTACGGTAACTCTGACTCGAAGGCCGCTGGACGATAGCGCACTATACTTAGGGCCGTATTTTAGCGCTTTTACGGTTAAGCGAGCGTTAAGAGCACTCCGCAAAGCATTTCCCTATTCCACTCATAAGGGGATAGTCCCCAAGCGTGCTTGTCTTCAGGCACATCTTGGACTTTGTCCTGGAATTGAAGCGAACTTAACGCCCCTTGACGAATACAAGAGTAATTTAAAAAAGCTCATTAAGTACTTACGCGCTGAGCGAACGAGCCTTGTCATAGATTTGGAAAAAGAAATGAAAGAATATGCAAAAAATTCTCAATTTGAGAAAGCGGCCAAAACGCGCAACCAGCTATTTGCATTAAAGCACCTTGCCAAACAAATAATTTTTTCTGATAGTGAGTCTCTTGATATAAGTAAAGACCATGGTCTTTACGGACTTCAAAACATCTTACAACTTAATTCAATTCCCAAACGAATAGAAGGTTACGATATTAGTCACATGTCAGGTACTGACACAGTTGCAAGTATGGTGGTATTTAACGGAGGGATCCCAGAAAAATCTTCTTATCGTAAGTTTAAGATGCAAATTCCTGGCAATGATGATTTTGCACATATGCATGAAGCTGTATCAAGGCGACTAAAACCCATACATATGTCGCAGTGGGGACGACCTAGCATTCTACTAATTGACGGGGGAAAAGGACAGTTATCAGCCGCACTACGCGCGAGTGCGGAAGCAGGTGAAGATATTCCAATGATAGGATTGGCAAAGCGTGAGGAAGAAATAATTGTTTCAAAGAATTCAGAGATTGAAGTGTCAGCATCCGAAATCAATCAACAAAATGGTTATGTTGTTGAGTCCGATGATTTTATTAGCATAAAACTTCCGCTTAATAGCCATGTCGTTAAGCTGCTTCAGAGAATTCGCGATGAATCACATCGTTTTGCAATCAGCTATCATTCTTCACTCAAGCAAAAGCGTCAAATAGCTAGTGCTCTAGATGACATACCAGGAATTGGGCCAAAAATGAAGAAAAAATTATTAACCAGACTTGGCGGTTTTAGAGGTGTATCAGAAGCATCCTTAGAGGATCTTACGGCTGTTGTCGGACAAAGCAAAGCCAAGGTAGTTCAGCAATATTTAAAACCACAAGAAAAAGCGTGAACAAAAAATTACAAGAACAAAGTAAACTAAAGGTAGTCATGAAATTTTTAATTATTTTTATATTGGTTTTAGTGGTGGCTGAAGTTGCAGCATTGTTGGTGCTTCGCAGCCAAATTGATCGTTATAGTACTCATTGGAAAAATCTTGCACAAATGCCCGTATCGGAAGGCTCTCTAACGTATTTGGCGCTAGGAGACTCTGCAGCGCAAGGAATTGGCGCAACGAGCCCAGGCAAGGGGTATGTCGGGTTATTGACCAAATCTATCGAAGCTAAATATGATAGACCAGTTCATGTAACAAATATTAGTAAGTCTGGCGCAAAGCTTGCAGATTGTATTCGCGATCAATTGCCCGAAATTAAAGGCATGAACCCTGATTTTGTAACAATAGAAATTGGCGGAAATGACATGAAAGATTTTGAATCAGATCGCTTTCGTCAAGAAATGGAAGTAATTCTTGCTGCACTTCCACAGCAAACGGTGGTAGCAACTATGCCATATTTTGGTGGCGGGCGATTCAGTACACTAGAAGACAACGTGCTTAAAGCAAACATCATAATTCATGAACTAACTAACAAGTCAGGACATCGGGTAGCTGAGCTTCATGATCAGGTTAAAACAAACGATCACCTAAACACTTATGCTGCAGACTTTTTTCATCCAAGCAACGCTGGGTATAAAAACTGGCACAATGCTTTTTGGGAAGTATTAGAAAAAGACACGTCTGTTATACTTCCGTAAATAATGCAATCACCGTTCACCAAAAAATATTTTGAAAGAAACAGAATACGTCTGCGAGAAAAAGTCTCAGCAGATTTACCGATTATCCTCAGTTCTAATAACCAGCTACAATATAGTGCCGATTCTGCGTATCCTTTTAGACAAGATACAAATTTCTGGTACATAACAGGCGTTGATAGTCCTGACATCATTTATGTCCATGACGGCCAGAAAGAGACATTAATATTACCAAAGCCAAATATTGTTCGTGATGTTTTTGACGGAGTTGTGGACCAGGAATATTTAAGAGAATTTTCTGGAATAGAGCGGATCATCAGTCATAAGCAAGGTTCATTATTATTAAAACAGCTTGTACAAAAACATTCTCAAATTGCAACGTTACTACCTGCCACGGGCCTTCAGACTCACTACGGAATAGTTCCGAATCCATCACGTAAACAGATCGTTAATCGTTTAAGACGCCTTAAGGCAGGACTAACTTTCACGCATCTAGGATTGGTTTTTGCGCAACTTAGAATGGTTAAATCAAAAGAAGAGCTGAAGGCCTTGAAATCGTCAATAAATTTAACAGTCGAAGCATTTAATAAGGCAAAACAATTTGTGAAAGTAGGTATGTTCGAGTACGAAATCGAAGCTGTCATGACAAGCTATTTTCGAATGCATAACGCCAAGCATGCCTACCCACCAATTATTGCAGGCGGCAAGCGTGCGTGTACACTTCATTATGACTCAAACGATAAGAAACTTGCCAGCTCAAGCTTAGTCTTGTTAGATGTCGGAGCGGAGCAATTCAGGGGCGCAGCAGACATAACCCGTACATATACAACTGGAAAGCCTACTAAGCGACAAATTGCAGTTCATCAGTCTGTGATTGAGATACAAAAATACGCCTTTTCTATACTCAAGCCTGGAGTTTTAATGCATGATTATGAAAAACTAGTTGAGCAGGAGACGGGTAGACATTTGAAAAATCTTGGTCTTATCAAACATGCATCAAGAAAGCAGATACGTAAATTTTTTCCACACGCCTCATCACATTTTTTAGGTTTAGATGTTCATGACAGCGCGGACTATAGTAAACCTCTTGAGGCGGGAATGGTTTTGACAGTTGAGCCCGGAATCTATATTCCCGATGAATCAATAGGCATAAGGATTGAAGACGATGTGCTTATCACAGAAACCGGGATTGAGGTTCTATCAGAAGCCTTGCCCCGTCATCTTTGAGTAACGTATACTAAAGCTTATTATGGGAAAACACGCATCACGGAGATTTTTACTACGCTGGCTGACAAGCAGTCTTGGTCTTTGGGTTGCTGCAGAATTACTAAATGGCATCACTTACGATAATAATTTTGGAGTTTTAGTTGCAGCAGGTTTCATACTCGCGATAATAAACTCCATTATCAAACCGATTGTAATCTTGCTTTCGCTGCCGGCTCTATTATTTAGCCTGGGATTGTTCATGATAGTTATTAATGGATTTATGGTAACGTTACTCAGTAGCCTTTACGCACGACTCGATGTATCTAGCTTTTGGACAGCAGTACTTGCTGGAATGGTCATTGGGTTGGTAAACTATTTAGTAACCACAATTTTGGAGGAAAAATGACAGTTTATAATTACATTACAATTGGTTCGGCAGCGATATTGATTCTATTGATCTTACTTCAGACAAGAGGCGCAAGTCTTGGGGCTGGACTTGGCGGCGGCGGCGGTGAGGTAAACACGGTGCGTCGTGGATCTGACAAAACGTTGCACCAAATCACAATTATCTTTGCAATTATCTTTGCTGGTTCAATGATATTGCACATCACTTCTTAAGGTATAGCCATTATTAATGATTGATCGAAAAACAAAACTTCGCTTTCGCAGGAATGTCCGTAAGGGCAAGCGTCAAGTAGAGGACATGAGCGTTCAGGCGGAGGAACACCTCGAGCGTCTGTTTATTCGTCGATTACATCGATTAATCCAAGTTCGTCGTTTTGTGCTTACTTGGATTGTATTGATAGTGCTTTTGATTAGCGGATCCATTTTTCAGCTTAGAAATCTTAGCAAGTATTATTTATCGACATCTCCAACTTCCGGAGGTGTGTTTACGGAAGGCGTAATCGGCTCCTTCACAAATGCTAATCCGCTCTATGCTAACGGTGGAGTGGACGGCGGTGTCTCTCGGCTTATTTTTTCTTCGTTACTCGATTACAGCAATAACGGAGAGTTAGAAAATGATCTTGCGACCGGCTGGAAGGTTAATGAAAGCGGCAAAGTGTATACCGTGACGATTCGTACGGATGCAAAGTGGCACGATGGAGAGCCATTAACAGTTGATGACATCATTTTTACATACAAGATGATTCAGAATCCCGATGCTCAATCACCACTGTTTAGCGCCTGGCGTGATGTGCGTGTCACGACCACCGGTCCAGATACAATTGTGTTTACATTACCTAATGTGTTTGCAGCTTTTCCTTATTCAATGACAAACGGCATTATTCCTAAGCACATACTAAAAGATGTAAAGCCAGATCAGCTGCGGGCCGATCAGTTTAATACAGTCAAGCCAATTGGATCAGGTCCTTTTGCATGGGAACGTGTTGAGGTGAGCGGGCAAATACCAGAAGAGCGTCAGGAGCAAATAGCGCTCAGACGCAACCAGTTTTACTATCAGGGCGTTCCCAAACTTCAGCGGTTTGTCATAAAAACGTTCAGAAGTGAAGAGGTCATGTTAAGAGAATTTGAACAGCGAAATCTAAGCGCAATGAGTGGTCTCGCCAGCGTTTCTGATTCAATTAATGCTTCAACTATGAAGAAATATAGTTTGCCGCTTACTGGCGTTGTAATGGTTTTCTTTAAAACATCAGAAGGTGTACTTCAAGACAAGGCGGTTAGGAAGGCTTTGGTTCAATCTGTAGACGTCGGTTCAATTACAGATCAACTTTTGAATTCAGTAGTTAGAGCCGATAGCCCATTGCTTCGTGGTCAACTTGGTTACGACAAAGCGCTAACGCAACTCGGATATAACGTTGAATTAGCAAAAAAGCATTTAGATGATGCTGGCTGGAAATTAACTGGCGACGGTTTCCGAGAAAAAGAAGGAGTGAAGCTGCAGTTTAGCCTAAAAGCACCAAATACGAGCGAGTACGCTGTTGTGACGAGCAATCTGCAAGAATTTTGGCGAGCCATTGGCGTAAAAGTTGATGTCGATCAACCAAGCGATACTGAACTGCAGTCAATCGTTTCCTTACACCAGTACGATGCAGTCGCTTACAGTATAAGTATTGGTAAGGATCCAGATGTATTTGCATTTTGGCATAGCTCTCAGGCTGACATACGTGCAGATAGTCGGTTAAATTTGAGCGAATATAATTCAAAAGTTGTAGATCAATCACTTGAGAGCGGACGGACCCGAACAGACCCAGAGCTCAGAAAAGTTAAATACCAGCCGTTTCTAAAAGCTTGGATAGAGGACGCGCCAGCCTTGGCATTGTATCAGCCTCAATATCTGTACGTTGTTCGTGGGGAACTTGATGGGTTTAATTCAGAATTATTAAATGGCTCAAATGATCGTTATACAAATGTGCACAACTGGACAATCAGAAGTAAAAAAGTTTACAAAAACTAAAAAACGACCAAAATTGATCGTCTCATTGCTGGTGCGCGAGAGAGGACTTGAACCTCCACAGGATTACTCCCACTACCCCCTCAAGGTAGCGCGTCTACCAATTCCGCCACTCGCGCATAAGTAGTCAGGTAGTAACTAGCTATGCTATGGTACTTTTTTTAGACCAAAACCTCAAGTACTAAACAATTAATAACAGCGTGCGCTGAGGTACTGTGCTGTGGTATTATACAAAACGACATGCTAAAGCTTTAATGAGGGTACCAGGGTATAAATGAATAAAGTTGCACACTATTTGCAAGAACACTTAAGAGGTGAAGTAATGACTTCGCCGGACGTAAGGAAATATTTCTCTACAGACGGTAGCGTTTTTAAATTAACACCAGACATTGTTGTTTACCCACGTGGGGAAAACGACGTACGAAAGGCTGCACGGTTTTCATGGCAACTAGCAGAGCGTGGCAAGATAGTTCCAATTACAGCTAGAGGTAAAGGTACAGACCAAGCAGGCGCTGCGCTTGGATCTGGAATTATGCTTGTTTTCCCAGCACACATGAATAAAGTCCTAGAATTTGATGGCAAATCCGGGGTTGTAAGCGTTGAGCCTGGAATTATCTATGGAAAACTCCAGCAAACACTCCACACCCATAGTCGTTTCTTACCTCCATTCCCATCGTCTGTAGAATTTAGTTCAATTGGCGGTGCGATAGCTAACAATGCAGGCGGTGAAAAGACTGTTAAATACGGAAGTACTCGTGATTATGTGCGCGCAACCCGAGTTGTTCTTGCGAACGGAGAAGTCATGGAGACCAGGCGCCTATCCAAAAGAGAGCTAAACAAAAAACTAGGGTTGCAGAGCTTTGAAGGTGAAATTTACCGCGCAGTTGATACGGTAATAGAAGAGAATAAAAGCAAAATAGAAAAAAATGTACTAGCGGTTACCAAAAACTCTGCCGGATATGCACTAGGAGAAGTAAAAAAGAAAGATGGATCATTTGATTTAACGCCACTTATTGTCGGGTCGCAGGGAACACTAGCTATTGTCACGGAAGCAACACTAGAGACCGAGTTCCATAATCCAAACGAAACACTAATAATGGCAAAACTTGATGACCTGCAAGTAGCAGAACAAGTAGTGTTAGAACTCAGAAATCTACCAGAAATTCCAAGTGCCATGGAGATGGTTGATGAAAATCTTCTCAATTTCATTCAAGAACACAACTCAAACCAATTAAAAAATATTATCGATCCTCCTTTCCCAAAGATGGTTATGTTGATTCAGTTCGATAATGCCAGCGACAGAACGCAAAAACGTATGACTAAAAAAGCCAAGAAAATTCTAGAAAAATACCAAATATCCTATGAGGTCGAAACTGATGCAGAAAAACAAGAAGATTTGTGGAAAATTCGCCACAGTGCTGCCTCGGTAATTTCACATACAGAAGGCAACAGCAAAGCTTTACCGATTATTGAAGATGGCGTGGTGCCTGTCGATAAGTTTCACTTATACATTGACCGAGTATATGCGATATTCAAAAAATACAATTTAAGGGCCGCACTGTGGGGGCACGCCGGGAACGCTAATATCCATATGCAGCCATTTTTGGACCTGTCTCAAGTTGGTGATAGACAAAAAATATTCAAGATTATTGACGAGTATTACAGCATGGTTATTGAACTGGGCGGTAGCACAAGCGGTGAACATAGTGACGGACGACTCCGCGCTCCATATCTAGAAAAGATGTATGGAAATGATATTTATGGGCTATTTCAGAAAGTTAAAAAAGCCTTTGATCCATATGGCATATTAAACCCTGGAGTAAAAATGGACGTTAAGGTAGAGGATATTAAACCACTTCTTCGGCAAGAATACTCAATGGAGCATTTATACGATCACATGCCGAGGACCTAAAACAGTATGGAATACTTCGCGGGTGAACATTTAATTGGCTTAACTGGCGCAGGATTAATTTTGTTTGGATTTTATCGTACTAGCATTGGTCAGTGGACAAGCAAATCTTTTTGGTATGAAATTGATAACTTAGCAGGCGCAATGCTAATGGGTTTACATGAATTTTTAATTGAAGCATACATACCAATGGTCTTAAGTGTTGTCTGGGCAATTGTGGCCGTTCGTGGTCTATCTTCATATGCTGATCGCTATGAGGCCCACCATGGAAAGAAGAAAGCTCGCAAGAAAAGAATATAGTTGGTTTAAGGACAATATGCCAGCGAGGGACTCGCCTTGCAAACAAAAAACCGCCACAAGGACGGTTCTTAGTTTGGTGGGTGATGAGGGACTCGAACCCCCGACCCTCTCGGTGTAAACGAGATGCTCTAGCCAACTGAGCTAATCACCCGCATCAAAATGTAATGTACTACATGTTAAACATTATACCTCAGTTAGTAGAGCATCAAGATGCTGACATCTATTTTTGCAGCAAGCTGCCCCAATTGAGCTAATCACTCTTAAGATAATTTAAGTTTGTGTACAAGAACAGAGGCTATAGTACCATCAAGTCTACAAAATAAAAAGTATTCGTGACGCATATGTAGATATAAATTTGAGTGCTAGAATATTAGAGTGACCAAAGGAGAGCTATGTCAGTAGATGGATATTTAAACAGGGCGATATCAAACCTGGAACGTACAGTGTCGGCTAAACACCGCGAGGTTAGCGATGCTCGATCTCAAATAATTCGGGAAGACCGTAAAACCCGAAAACAAGTTGATAAATTAGAACGAAAACTAGTGAATCAGGAGGCAGATTTAGCTTTGATTGACCATGGAGCTGGCGAAGCTGCATTAGATATGAGACAAATAAAGCAGTTTAAAGATGAAATCAAGCAAGAGCAAGGTGATTATGATGAATTCAAAAAAGAGCAAGAAGAACAAATCAAGAAAGGGGAAGAACTTATAAGAGATTTAGAAAGATACATCAATGAACTCAAGATGCTTGATGCGTGAGTCTTTATTTGCTATCGGCTAGCTGTAGACCTATAGTAGTAAGGTAACTTGAAGGAAGGTTTTCATGGAAGGATTTATTGGTTTCATATTTTTCGGAGTACTTTTTGTACTAATTAGCGGGATTCGAATTGTAAAGCAATACGAAAGAGGTGTAATTCTAACTTTCGGTAAATATACTGGCACAAGAAGCCCAGGCTTTAACATTATTATTCCGGTTATTCAGACTATGTCAAAAGTTGATATGCGACTAACTACCGTAGACGTTCCAAGGCAAGAGGTGATTACTAAAGATAACGTAACAGTTAGTATTGACGCAGTTGTATATTTTCGCGTAAAAGCCGCCGAAACTGCAATATTAGATGTTCAAAACTTTAGATTAGCAACTGCACAGTATGCACAAGCAAGCTTGCGTGATGTTGTTGGTAAAGTAGAGCTAGATACCTTGCTGAGTGAGCGCGACAAAATTAGTTCAGAAATCCGCACTATAGTAGACGAAGCCACAGAGCCTTGGGGTATTGATGTGCCAGATGTAAATATTCAAAACGTTGAACTTCCAAATGACATGAAGCGAGTAATTGGTAAGCAGGCAGAGGCAGAACGTGAAAAGCGCTCAGTCATTGTAAAAGCTCGCGGTGAGCTAGAAGCTTCACAAAACCTTGCAGATGCCGCTAAGACGCTGTCGTCGAGTCCTGGAGCACTTCATTTACGAACCTTGTCAACTTTAAATGACCTTAGCTCTGACCAGTCAAATACAGTTATCTTTGCAATTCCACTAGAAATTCTGCGCGCATTCGAAAAATACGGTGACAATCAAGATTTAAAATCCGTAACAGAAGCAATAACTAAACATGTCACAAAACAGTAAAACACTTTCTGAACTTCAAAAAGAAGTCGATGACTGGGCACAAACACTCGATCTTCCGTATTGGTCCCCAATGTCTCAGCTTGCAAGACTGATTGAAGAAGTTGGTGAGTTGGCCAGAATCTATAACCACGAATATGGCGACAAAGTTAAGAAGACAACCGAATCACCAGACGACTTGAAAGATGAGATGGGTGATATTCTTTTTGACCTTATATGTATGGCGAATACCGAAGGAGTTGACTTAAGTGAATGCGTAGACAAAGTATTAAATAAAGCCAAGGTGCGGGACAAAGATCGTTTTAAAAAGAAAACACCCTGACGAATCAAGATGTTTTTTGGTGGCTCCGCCCAGACTCGAACTGGGGACACAAGGCTCTTCAAGCCTCTGCTCTACCAACTGAGCTACAGAGCCACAAAATGTTAGATTTGTTTATTTGAACTGTTAACGAGCCATGTGTCCAGGGGACAATTATAATTTTTGGGCAAAGCCCCGCGTCTTCAAGCCTCTGCTCTACCAACTGAGCTACAGAGCCGTATAACCAGGTTATTTTACCAGACAAGCTACTCATTTAAAACAGGTGTAGATAAATAAAAAGCATCGACGTTTTTTGCGCGATGCTTTTTATTGCCGGCTTTCTCCATAAACTGCAGTAAATGGAGATTTATGTAATAAGGGCTTACGCCCTAAAATTTTTATTTTAGATAATATGGTTTTACCCATGAATAATCTAAAAACAACTGCATTGGTCCGTCCGGTTTTTGCCTTACTTTCCTTTGCGACGCCCAGTTTTTGCTAGGCTACTACCATTCTACACCCTTTTGTCAATAACCATAAGTAGTTTATTGTAAAAATTACATTAATGATTTTATCACCTCTGTTACCACTATTGACATAGATACAATAAAGTAATATAGTAATGCTGTACTTAATAAAATTACTCATTACGCTAATAGTGGGATTAATTTATTGTTTAAATATAAAGGTCTATGAAATGTCGTATCCAATTATAATTGCTGCCAAAAATGAAGAAAGTTATATCGGAAATACTTTAGAGTCTTTGTCTGTCGACACATATCCAATCGTTATAACAAATGGATGCGAGGACGCTACTGCAGAAATTGCAGATTCATATGGTGCAAAGGTGATTGAACTTGAAGAGTCTTCAAAAATGGCTGCACTTAAAGCCGGCATCCGAGCGGTGGCTAGCAACGTCATCGTAGAAGGCGTATCTGTGCTAGATGCAGATACACGATTACTATCAAAATCATATGTTTCACAAATAAATAAAAGCTTTGGCTCGGTTGCCTGCGGTGTTTTAGTAAGCCCGATGTTGTTTGAAACAGATAAATCAACTGCTGTAGGCACATCACTCTGGAAGGAAATATCCAGAAAGCGCTACGAACGATCTGCTGGTCAATCATTTGTGCACGGTGCAAATTTAATCATGCGACCAGGAAGTAGTGAAGTCGTTGAGCGAGTCTTAGAGCTTGATGATAAGTTATGGCCACATGAAGACGTCGCAATCGTTGATATATTCAGAGAAGTCGGTGAAGAAGTCAGCACTTATAATCTACGGGCAGGTGCAATAACAAATCTTCGCGGTCATATTAGTTTACCATCTCGACTTTTGCGTGGATCTGCAACTTGTGACTCTGTTCGGCGGGCTTGGATGAAGAGCCGTGGACCTAGCGGCGCTATTGCGTACTCTAATTCAAAAGAGTCTACTAATTCTTGATTCAAATAGACATATTAACTATAATCAACTGGTCATGCGGGTGTAGCTCAGTTGTCGCAGTGCTGCTGCAAAATCAATAACAGGCGCTAGCGCTCACCAAGCAACATAAAACAGGGCAGTTTAACAACTAGTTAAAAATAAATATGCGGGTGTAGCTCAGTTGTTTAGAGTGAGAACTGCCTGAGGCAGTTTGCAAGAGAATCTTCACTTGAAAACTTGTTTTCAAAGATTGAAGTTCTGGGGTCGCGGAACGTGACCAGCCTTGCCAGGCCAAGGATGCATGGACAAAAGATGCTCGTTTACAATAAAATCACAAATATGCGGGTGTAGCTCAGTTGTTTAGAGCGCATCCTTGCCAAGGATGAGGCCGAGAGTTAGAGTCTCTTCACCCGCACCACGACCACCCAAACGTTTTTCAAACAGTATGGTTTCTAACATTTGAGCCTGAATTAGGCACTTTTTTGATACTATTGAATTATGACAAATCAAAGGCCACAGAATATTGACGAGTACATAAGCACCCAATCATATGACGTACAGATAGTACTTCAAAATATTCGTAAGTTAATCCAAAAAGTCTTGCCTGGTGCAACAGAAACAATGAGCTATGGTATGCCATCTTTTAAACTCTTCGGGCATACTTTGCTCTATTTTGCCGCTTGGAAGAAGCATATCGGTCTTTATCCACTATATGAACATAGC
>JBBQAZ010000005.1:0-33023 GCA_038316995.1 Saccharimonadales bacterium (SeqCode)
AAGTCAAACAGAAGATCAGTTTAGCGACATAGACCGTGTCCCATTAAGTGTCATGGAGCACATGAGTGATTACTGGCGTCTTGTTGCTGAACGGAAAAAGAAGCAACACGACGTTAGTATAAAACGAATAATGCTTGGACAACTGGTGACTATCCTAGTAGTTGGAATCAGTAGTTTTTTTATTGAAGAGCGCCAAGAAGCATTTTTACTTATTGGATCTACGCTTTTGTTATATCCAGCGCTAACTGACCTATTAATGTCGAGTGGCGCTGTACTTAGCGCCAACATTCATCATGATCTTGAACGACAAGACGAATCAACGTTTCGTTTTGCGTTGCTGGTAATAATAAAATCTATTGTCGCCACAACACTCGCAAGTATTATCGTAGGAAGTGTTGCCGGAGTAATTGGAAAGTTTGCGCTTGAGATTCCATTTTACGACACTCTACAATTAGCTGGGCTTGCGACATTTATGTCGGCTATTATTGGTCTTCCAATTATTCTTATTGTGACGTTTATTGTACGCAACATTCGATCTAATCCTGACGAAATCATCCCAGCATTAGAGAGTAGTGTATTTAATGTAGTGATGTTGCTGTCAATCGCTTTTGCATCCAGGTTACTATCATGAAAAAAGTCATACCCCATACTCACTTTATTGCAGCAATTATTTTGTCGAGTGTACTTGCCTCAATTGGGTTGATTGGTGGACTTGGTATTCAGCTGGTGCGTCAGGATATTTTGGCTTTCTTGCCACTACTGATTGCATTGCCAGCAATGAACGCAATTGCTGGTGATTACGCGACTCTAACTGCAGCACATCTTGCAGATCCGGAAAGCAACAAAAAACATATCCAAAAGCTAATCGTTGCACTGTTTACTACCTTGCCAGTGAGTTGTATTGGCGTAAGTGCTCTAAGCCTGGGAATCGCGCAATTTAAAGGTTTCGAAATCACCGGGGAACTTGCTGTTGAGTACATTAAACTAGTGTTCATTACGCTATACGTCGTAGTATTTTTGATATTTTGTTTCATATATCTTACTAAAAAAGCCCTACTAACTCTTGACGTCAATATTGACGACACCCTTATTCCGGTCGCGAACACTATCGCTTCAGTGGTAATGCTGACTGGTTTTGCGATAATGACGACTCATTTTGCATAACGCCCAGTAGGTTACAATATAGAAATATGGATTTTAATGCTGCATATAAAACGCTCAATGACGAGCAAAGACGCGCCGTCGACACAATTGATGGTCCGCTTTTAGTGCTGGCAGGTCCAGGAACAGGCAAGACACAACTACTTGGAGCGCGGGTTGCCAATATATTAAGAAAAACTGACACACTTCCTCAAAACATTTTATGCCTTACGTTCACAGATGCAGCAGCTCAAAATATGCGTGAACGATTGAATGGCATGATCGGCGAAAGGGCTTACGACGTTCACATTAATACTTATCACGGCTTTGCTAGCGATATTATCCGTACCTACCCGGAATTTTTTGAAACGGTAAATATCGAAACAGGGGAAGATTCTCGTATGACTCGCCCCATAGATGAACTTAGACAATTGGACATTATTAGTACTATCGTTAATTCACTTGCTTATGATGACGCTCTATACAATGCAAAATATTACGCAAAAAGCATCCTTGGAGCAATTAGCGACTTTAAGCAAGCAGCCCTTGCGCCAGATCAAGTCCAAGACATTGCAAACACTACACTTAGCCTACTATTGCGTCTAAATCCCAAAATACAAGACGTCATGAAAGATACGGCGCGTATGCCAAGAAAAGTCGACCAAGCATCAGACCTATTTGAAGAAATTAAAAACACCTTAGAAACAGAGCCAAGCTTTATGACCGCACTCGCTATAAAAGATTTAGATAACGCAATAATTGAAGCGGGTGAGGACAACAGTACGAAACTGTTAACTGCATGGAAGAACAAATGGCTCTATAAAGATGATGCCTATAAGTGGACTTTTACTAACCAATCCCAGATAGAAAAACTCATTAGCTTGAGTCGTATTTACGCTCAGTATCAATCCGTTTTACATAAAACGGGTGAATATGACTTCAATGATATGATTATCCGTACAATTGAGGTGTTGAAATATAGTAGTGAACTTAAGTTTAATCTACAAGAAAAGTATCAATACATATTACTAGACGAGTTCCAAGATACTAATTTAGCGCAGTTCCAGCTCGTAAAAGAATTGGTAGACCACCCTGTGCATGAGAATCGACCAAATGTAATGGCGGTAGGAGATGACGATCAGGGCATTTTTGCTTTCCAAGGAGCTGATATCGGTAACATGGTCGAATTTATCCGAACGTTCCAAGATGTTGAAGTTATAAATTTAACAAAAAACTATCGATCTCACCACGATATCCTTCATGTAGCTCACAATATTGCGGGACAAATTGAATCACGATTACATCATTCCCTTGAATCCATTGATAAAAATATACAAGCAGCAGGTGACAAACTTCCAAAAGACGCAATTATCGCACGTCATGAATTTGAATCACAGGCCAATGAAAGTGGTTGGATTGCTGAAAAAATCAGTGAACTCATCAAAAACGGAGTTAGACCTAGCCAAATTGCAGTACTTGCACCAAAACATAAGATTTTAGAAGAATTGGTATCATTTTTAAATAATAAGTCTATACCGGTAACTTATGAAAAACGAGAAAATATTTTTGATACTGAAATAATCCAATCTCTGCTTATTTTGTCCGAATGCATAATGGCTGGGAGTAGTGGCAATTTTGAACAGTTGGATGAGACTTTGCCGAAAGTGTTAAGTCTTCCATTTTGGGGAATCAAAACCCAGGACATCTGGGCGCTCAATTGGGAGTATAGCGGGTTAAAAAATAAAAAGGAGCCAAAATCATATTTTGAATGCGCCTTAGATCGTCCGGCCACAGGTAAACAAACATCCTTCATCTTGAAACTTTGTAGTATTAACGCCGTCACAAGCTTAGAACAAATGCTCGATTATTTTACGGGTGCGAAATCGATACTCCTTGATGACAACACTGAAATGTACTCACCACTTAAAGACTATTATTTCTCTGAAGTTATTCAGAAGGAGCAACCTCTTGCATTCTATGAAACACTGTCGCATCTAAGTGTCATTAGATCACAACTTCGTGACCAGCAAACACAGTCTGACGCTATGTTACATATTGATCAGCTCGTTCGTCTTTACAATCTATACGAAGAAGCCCAGCAACCATTAATTAATACTCACCCAATTGCGCAAAGTTCAGAATCGGTGCAACTCCAAACAGTATATAAAGCAAAGGGGCTTGAATATGATTACGTCTTTTTGCCAGCGATGCATGACGACGTCTGGGGATCTGCAGGCAGTACTGGAAACAACAGAATTACACTTCCAGAAAACTTGCGACACATTCGACACGATTCTTCAGATGAAGATACTAAAAGACGATTATTGTTTGTGGCTATAACTCGTGCTAAGCATGGCCTGTATTTAACTAGCTACGCAAAAAAAGAAAACGGTAAACGGACTATCCCCCCTAAATACTTACAAGAAATTCAAGCAATTGATGGAAAAAGAACTTCATCATTATTACCATATAAGTTTCAAGCTGTTATTGAAACAGAACGCTCAGACAGCCAAACAAATATAGACATCGAAACGCACTGGTTTAGTCGTCATACTAATTTAACGCCATCTCTACGTAGCCTACTTTCGCAAAGAATTACCAGTTATAAAATGAGCCCAACCCATTTAAATAGTTTTACGAATTTAGAATATGCAGGACCACAGGCGTTTCTAATGGGCGCTCTTCTTAGATTTCCAGAAGCTGCGAGTCCTGAAAGTTTATATGGTAGCGCTCTTCATGGAGCACTTGAATGGTTTCAAAAACAAGGCTTAAGCAACCCTAATGAGTGGCCAGAAGACAAACAAGTATTATCTCGATTTGCTAAGAACATGAAATTCTCACATTTGGTTGATTCGGAAAGGGATGAGCTGATAAAACGAGGCAAAGAAGCATTAAACATATTTCTTGAGGCGAATCGGAAAAATATAAAGGATAAATATGCGTTAGCAGAAGTTGATTTTAGTCGTGAAGGAGTTGTGATTGAGGGGGCACTACTGACCGGTAAAATTGATCGTTTAGAAATAGATAAAAAATCTAAAACAGTTAGAATAATTGATTTCAAAAGTGGTGGAGCTGCAACAAAATGGGAAAGCAGTAGCAAATTACTTAGCTATAAGCAGCAACTTTACTTCTATATCTTGTTAATTGAAAAATCTCATAGTTACAGCGAATATAAGGTAGAAGCTGCTGAATTACAATTTATTGAACCTTTAAACGGAAAGTACGTTAATCCTTTAAAATTAGATTATAAACAGCAAGAATATGATGATTTCAAAAGACTTATTGTTTCCGTCTGGCAACATATTCAGGAGCTTTCTTTGCCAGATACTTCTGAATATCCTACCACTGTAGCTGGCAGTAAAAAATTTATTGAAAAACTTCAAAATAAAAAAAGACCATCTTAAGGTAGATGGTCTTTTTTGTAACTCAGATTTTTATTTTCGTTTCTTAGACTTCTTTTTTGCTGGCTTTTTCTTTAATTTTGCCCCTTTAGAGTCAAGCATATCGATGAATGGGATTAAACTCATTCCTACGAAACCACCTGCTATTGGTGCAAGCACAAAGGTCCAGTTCCAAGACTGAATACCTGCGGCCAGCGAAGGACTTATAAGCCCATAGCCTTTAGAAGCAAGTGAAGCAATTATCATACCCACTGTCACACTCGCAAATGCAACAAATATGAGCTTTGTTTCTTCAAGTTTTTCCCTATACAGAACCGTCGAAAGGATGAACGTAAATACAAATGCGCCTACTGCTTCCGCAGCGAAGATTTGCCAATCAAACTCTCCATTTGCAAGAGGCTGAAGAGGTCTATCAAGTATTACTTCTGTTAGTCGCCATGCTGCAACACTTCCAAGCATTTGAACAAGAATTGTTACAAATGAACGAATCGTTGACAATTTGCGAGCCATCCATAGACCAATAGTTACAATCGGATTTATTTGTACGACGTAATATGGCCGACCAATAGCAACAAATGCTGCATAAACAATTCCCACACCGATAGCTCCAAACAGTGGCACGCCTGATCGCGACAATGCCGCATAAAATACTGTTGCCGTCGCTAATGAACCCACAAATTCTAGCAACAAAGGCATCGCCTTCGTAGATGTTCTCATAAACCCTCCTTAGTTATATCTTTATAGTAATAGATTTCTTGACTTTGTCAAAATATCAAGCTGCTACTAGAGCTTCTTTGTTAAGGCGATACACGGGTAAGTCTCCTTTAGTTAAGGTGGCAGCCGTTGATAATGTGTACACTAACATACCCTGTAGTGCAGTCAGCTGTTTTTGCTCATCATCAGGATATAGTCGCTCACTAATGTCTTTTAGTCGCCACACGTCAACCGCAAATACTTGAAGCGTTTCATTAGTGAGTGTACGAACCTTCTCTTGATCGACCGTGAAACCATTAACGGTATTTAATATGACGGCGGCTTCTCGGTGGTTGCCAGTTAGGTCTTTAACAAATTTGCCAAGATCAATAATATTATTCATTACGTTCTTTCCGGCAAATGGCTTATCTAGAGTTTGGGCTGCAGCTATTTCAAAGTTATCAAGCACTGTTTCAAGACCGTTTGTTGGAATCCCAAGTGCTTCAATATTTTCAGAAATATTATTTTGATATTTAACAATATTTTGAAGAATAGATGGAGCGTTATCAATAGCGCCACAACCGCAACCATCGCCAGTCACATGGTCTGCTGTGTGAGCACCAAAATCAATCATATTATGTTGTAGGGCATTTATACCTTCATTAAATATGTCGTCGGTCAGCTCTGGCGAAATATCACCCGTAGCAATTAACGCACCGCCAGCCATTGCAGGACCGCCACCAAAAATTTTCGAGCGGTTAAGTGAGCGGTTTTTTTGCAAAACCAGTCCATTGATTTTTGAAGATATCGATTTTACACCTCGACCATCTCCGCAGCCGTCGTCATCAAGTAGTGACCCATCGGCGTTACAATCAACAGGTACAAGTATCTCCTGTGAATAAATGAGATTGTCAAGCTTGCTAAGCTGAATATCATCAACATACTCAGGATCCGAACGATCAAGCCCTATTCGCTCGTTCAAAGAAATACCACCTTCACCATAACCAGTCCCGTTTTCTGCTATAACTTCCAAGCGTAATTCAGGCATCTTCTGTTCCTTTTCATGTTCATTAGAATAATAGGTTTCCACTTGCATAATTCCTTTACTTTTTATTAGCAAATACGAAGAACATCTTACTCCTGTAATTCACAACCTGCAAGCATTAATACATTCACGCTACATGTGGTATATTGTAATCAGAAAGGTACGCTACCTACATGGCAGAACAATACCGATTATCTCTACAGGAATTATATGCAAGGGTTCATGCTTTGCCAGATGCTTCTGATATACCTCCACCATCAGAAAAAGAAACTCTTGCAATCATGCAAATTCTTCAGCAAGACAAATCACCAATTAACGATGCCCTCAAAATTCAAATTGAAAGGATACGAGAAGAGTTAGATGAGCATATCGAGCATTTTCCACTTAATATCCGGATTATTACAGAAAATGACCTTATGTCAACCGTGGCTCTGTCTGTTATTGCAGGTGTAGGACTTGCAATAAACAGTATAGGGAAGGCCCAACTAGAGCACGACGCGGCTTTTGTGAGCAGTATGTTTGATAAACCCCTAATAATTGAGGACTAAATTATTTAACGACGCTTTCTGCGCTTGAGATCCGCAACTTTAAGACGAACATTGGCGCGTTCTACAAGAGACTGGGCCTTGTCTAACGATACTCTATCTTTTGCGTTTTTACGTAACTCCAACGCTTCGGCATGGGCTTTTTTAATTGCTGCTTCATCAATTTCATCTTCAGTGTCAGCTGCATCCACAAGTACGCGAACAGTATTGTCAGTAATCTCAACCACTCCACCACTTGTGGCGATTAACTCTTGGTTACCATCTGACTCATTCGCCCTGTGTCTTATCTTGATAATTCCAGTTTCTGCAAGAGTAACAAGTGGCATGTGATTTTCAAACACACCTATGTAACCTTCTGTTGTAGGCAATTGAACTTCGTAGACTTTCTGAGAAAATTTTACTCCGTCTAGTGTTACTAACTCAAAATGAATCATTATCTACCGCGTCTTCCGTACAAATAAGTTGTAATGACTGCGCGACCGGCTCGTTTAGCACGAGTTATTACTGTGTCACTTTCTGTATCATGAAAAACACGCGGAAATCTTTCATGAGGCAAACCAAAATCAGAAGCAGACACAGACGTAACTAATATTGGACTACTATCCCTGTTATCGTCCATGAGTTCATTTTTCTGTTCGTCGTTTTGAAAGTTCTCTGGCATTATTTTACGTCCTTGATTCCACCCTTCATGTAGAAGGCGCTTTCTGGCTTGTCGTCGTGCTTGCCATCAAGAATTTCTTTAAATGCAGCGATTGTGTCTTTTAGGGGTACATAAAGACCAGAGTTACCAGTAAACTGCTCTGCAACGTGAAACGGTTGGCTTAGGAAACGTTGAATACGGCGCGCACGGTTGACGGTATTTTTGTCATCGTCGGACAATTCTTCCATGCCAAGAATAGCGATAATATCTTGCAAATCTTTATAACGTTGCAATATTTTCTGTACTTCTGTGGCTACGTTGTAATGTTCTTCGCCGACTATTTCTGGGTCAAGAATCGTAGAACTACTGTCTAGAGGATCAACTGCAGGGTAGATTCCAATTTCCGTCAATGCTCGGTTAAGTGAAATCGTAGAATCAAGGTGAGCAAAAGTCGTTGCAGGCGCAGGGTCAGTAAGGTCGTCTGCAGGTACATAGACTGCTTGTACGCTGGTTACAGAACCTTTCTTGGTACTTGTGATTCTTTCCTGTAATGCACCCATTTCTTGAGCCAAGTTTGGCTGATAGCCCACTGCAGACGGCAAGCGGCCGAGCAGGGCAGATACCTCAGCTCCAGCTTGAGTAAAGCGGAAGATATTATCAATAAATAACAGTGTATCTTTTCCTTCATCACGGAATCCTTCTGCGATTGTTAACCCAGAAAGTGCCACCCGTAAACGCGCTCCTGGTGGTTCGTTCATCTGTCCAAAGACGAGTGAGGTTTTATCTAGTACTCCTGATTCTTCCATTTCGTAGTACAAGTCATTTCCTTCACGGGTACGCTCTCCAACACCAGCGAAAACGCTTGTTCCAGCATGTTCTTTAGCAATGTTATTAATCAACTCTGTAATAAGCACAGTTTTACCAACACCAGCACCACCGAATAGTCCAACTTTTCCACCTTTAGTAATTGGACAAATAAGGTCAATTACCTTAATGCCTGTTTCAAGAATTTCTACATCACCGGATTGCTCGGATAGGGCAGGTGGCTCACGGTGAATTGGAGCGCGAGTCTTGAAAGTGCCACCTTTGCCGTCAATTGGCTCACCGGTCACGTTAAACATTCGCCCTAATGTGTCTTTACCAATCGGAACACTGATTGCGGAACCGGTGTCAGTAACTTTTGCGCCGCGCTTAAGACCGTCTGTAGAACCAAGAGAAATCGTACGTACGCTACCTTCAGACAGGTGCTGCGCTACCTCTAAAATTAGTTTAGTTCCATTATTGTCGACTTCTAATGCGTTATAAATAGCTGGTAGGTTTCCATCACCAAACTCAACATCTATCACCACGCCAACGATTTGACTGACTTTCCCAATACTTTTTACTTTCAACTTGTTACTTTCTACTGTATCTGCTTGTGCCATTACTTTTCTCCTTCTTGCTGTATGTGCTGTGTTATTTCTTGTGAAATTGCTTGTTTACCTATGATTTGCGCCCTTTTGATCGAAATTACATTTGTCTGTTCGGTGCAGGTTTCATGCGTTGCGACCGCTTCTGCAAGCTCCGTCAGCGATGGGGCACCGAACATGCCGTGATGTCTCATGCCTCGCCCCCTTCAGTATTAAGACGCATAGCATCTGCAAGTCCTTGCAAGTATGCATCAGCTTGCATCGACTCAGCAGAAATCCTACCCTCGGTTTGACCTGCTTCAAACATATCATGCGCTAGAGACACAATTGCTTCTTCGAACAAAATTCGATGATGCTTGTTGGTTACTCCGGCAAGTAGTAAATGACCCAAATCAGCGCTAACGGATGATCTTACCATACCTTCGCCAAATCTAGTTTCTTCGCGGAATAAATCACTCATGCTAGGTCATCCAAACTATAAAGAGTACGGATTCGTTCTGGCAAAACTGGATTATCCTCTGAATATTTCTGTAAAAAGTAATCATTTTCTTCGATGGCGCCCTTATACTCTTGTCTATAAAATTTAGAGACGGTTCCACGAAATACGATGCCTCTAGGATCGACATCAAGCGACGCAACTTCTGCAGAAGCAAGCTCGTGGGCTGTATCCCAACGAATCTTGGCTTCGGAGCATGCATCTTGAAATGTCATTGACTCTTTCATATTAGCAAATTCCATTCCCTAAATATCTGTCGGCACGTTCTATGTCCACGGCGCGCTTCCATATATCTAGATCTATCAAAAAGTCAGCGACTTTATCAAATATATACATAGAGCTATTTTCAACAGAGCGTTTATACGCTCGTGTTTTTAGCGCATCTTCAGCGTAATCATATGCTGCATTTTCAATTTCTAGTAGTTCTGGCTCAATGACTGCATTTAACTCAAACAAACTCATTTGATAGCCTCCATATCTTCAGCATCTTGGAATATATCGCTTCCTACTAACCCATGCGCATCGCCGCTAACTACTGCCAGAGCATACGCGCCGAGCTTTTCAGGCTTATCCCGTCTTTGAATTAAACGCTCAGAAACACGAGGAAGAGGTGTAGCAAGCGTTTTTGAATTTGGGTTAACGTATCCTTGTTCGCCTCTCATTTCATTGCCTCCGCTCCACCGGTTATTTCTGCTAATTCTTGAGTAATTGCGGCTTGGCGCGCGGTGTTAAAGGCAAGGGTGAGATCATCTACCAGGTCGTTGGCATTATCTGTTGCGTTCTTCATAGCAACCATACGCATAGACTGTTCGCTGGCCTGCGCCTCTGAAAATGCTTGGTTTAGTAGCACTTCTATAAAGCGTTCTGTTACTGCATTTAAAACCTTTTCTGGACTAGGCTCAAACAATGCCTTTTCTTCTACTTTGCTAACTTTACTTGGTCTAAATACTGCAGGGAGCAGGCGTAATGTTTCGACTTCTTGGGCAATGCTAGATTTAAAATCTGTATATGTAACATCTACCAAATCTGTGCGCTTTTCTTTAAATGCTCCAAGCGCCTCTTTTAAGATTGGGCGTATATCGCTTGCAGTTGGCTGTTCAGCAAAGCCATCATAGGCTGCAATTACTTCTACATCTTCAAGTTTACCAACTAGACGTTGTCCTTGCTTTCCAATCACAATTACGGAGCTTTTAACACCCATGTCACGGTCTAAGGTAACTTCTTTTAAAAACGCTTTATACAAATTATTATTAAGCGCGCCAGCAAGCCCACGGTCAGAGGTAATTAGAATATGCAAACGGTTAGCAACAGCGCGCTGCTTATAAAGCGGGTGATTAGTTACATCAGTAAGCTCACTTAAACGATTTAGTAAATCTGTAGCCATTATTTTAAATGCCCGGGAACGAGCTGCGTGATCTTGAGCACGGCGCATCTTACTAGCAGATACCAATTCCATAGCTTTGGTAATCTGTTTGGTGTTCTTTACACTCGTGATGCGGCGCTTCAGCGCAGTCGTATTAGCCATCTATAATTATTCTTTCACCTTATGTGCTTTTGCGATTTTTTCGGCGGTTTTTACGATTAGCTTCTGGGTTTTTTCATCTGGTTTATCGCCCTTGTTCAGCACGGCCATTTCTTTTTTGAACTCACTATTAAGCGCAGTTAGTAGGCTATCCTGAACTGCCTTGACGCTATCAATTGGAACTTCGTCAAATGCACCTTCGTTGGCTGCATGGAGGAGTGCATACTGTTGCCAAACGCCAAGTGGGCTGTACTGCGGCTGTTTAAGTAGTTCTGTCAAGCGTTGTCCACGTTCAATTCGTCCACGCGTTTCTGCATCCATATCGGTACTAAACTGCGCAAAAGCTGCAAGTTCGCGGAACTGAGCCAATGAAAGTCGCAAGTTACCAGCAACTGATTTAACAGCTTTGGTCTGCGCGCTACCACCAACACGTGAAACCGAAAGCCCCACAGAAATCGCTGGGCGAATACCTTGGTAGAACAAACTAGTTTCCATAAATATCTGACCGTCGGTGATAGAAATAACGTTAGTTGGGATGTAGGCGCTAATATCACCGGCTTGTGTCTCAATAATCGGCAGGGCAGTTAAGCTACCACCGCCAAGATCATCACTCATTTTTGCAGATCGTTCTAATAGTCGAGAGTGAAGGTAGAACACATCCCCCGGATACGCCTCGCGACCTGGTGGACGTCTAAGTAGCAAACTCATCTGACGATATGCAGCAGCGTGCTTTGTAAGGTCATCGTAAATAATTAACGCATGCTGGCCGTTATCACGGAAGTATTCGCCCATTGACGTTGCAGCGTACGGTGCAAGATACTGCAAACTTGCCGCATCTGCCGCACTTGTTGCCACAATAATTGTTTGATCCATTACGCCTTCACGCTTTAAGCGCTCAACAAGTCGGGCAACTTTAGATAGCTTCTGACCAATAGCAACGTATATGTTAATAACCCCAGTTTTTTGGCGATATTGGTTAATCATAGTGTCGATAGCAATAGCGGTTTTTCCAGTTTGGCGGTCACCAATAATAAGTTCACGCTGTCCACGACCAATTGGCACCATGGCATCTATTGCAATAAGTCCGGTCATTAGTGGCTCATGGACAGATTTTCTAGCCAATACACCAGGTGCAGAAACTTCAACTGGCGATGTTTTAGCAGCTTTTATTGGCCCCTTGTCGTCCAAAGGATTACCGAGTGGATCAACAACACGTCCGACAAGTTCTGGTCCAACAGGTACTTCCACGACGCGGCCAGTCATAGTGACTTTGGCTCCAGCTTTCACGAATCGTTCGTCACCAAGTACCACTGCTCCAATTTCATCTTCTGCAAGATTAAGGGCAAAAGCAGGGACTTTTGCACCGTCTGATGCTTCAATTTCAATAATTTCGTTATATCCAACATCGCGTAATCCGTAAATCCAAGCAATACCGTCTCCCATGCGGGTTACAACACCAACATTTTCACTTCCGGGGCGGTTTTTTAGCTCTTCAATGGCCGAACGGATGTCCTGGCTTAATTCTTTAACTGAAATATCACTCATGCTTGTTCCTTGTCTCCTTAGAAGTTATGTGCCTTTAGCTTGTTTAGTTGGCCGCGTACACTCAGGTCAATTAAAGTGTCCTGTGCCTGAATCTTAACGCCACCAACTAAATTTTTATCTACTGTATTATTTAATATAACGTTTGTTGCCTGGAATTCTGCCTTCAGTATAGTCTCTATTTTTTGTTCTAATTCTGCCGTTAACTCATATGCGGAATGTACGTCAGCCTCTACTAAATCACGATTAACTAGTCTTAGCCGTTCTACTTCGCGCATTATTCTTCCAAGATCACTAACTCTTCGTTCCTCCACAAGATAGGCTGCAAGTTGTGATGCAAAATTAGGAGTGTTGGCGTCGTCAACCTCAATACAAACAACTTTTGCAATATCCTTGTAGTCAACTTTAGCCATTAATTTATCCCAGCCAGTGCTTTATTAATCAATTCACGGTCTTTTGTAGTATCTAGCTTTTCGCCAATGATTGTTTCTGTGGCTTCTGCTACGAGCGCTGCGACTTCACCTTTAAGCTCTGTTTTAGCTTTTATGATGTCATCGGCAATTCGATCATGTGCATCGCTAATCATGCTGTCGACCTTTTCGCTTGCTCTAACTTCAGCAGCCTTAATTATTGCACTCGATTCTTTACCTGCATCTGCCAAGATTCCATCCGCCGCTTGGCGGGCTTTTGCCAGTTCTTTATCAACAGCCTCTGCAAGCTTTTCTTGCTCTTCACGCATTTTAAACCCAAGTGAAACACCGTCGTTTATTGTCTTACGACGATCTTCGAGTGTTTTAACTATGCCTTCTAAGGCAAATTTTTTGACGATATAAAAAAGAACGAGGAAGGTGATAGCCTGCGCCAAAATCGCAAGTGGATCAATTCCAAGTGCAGCAATGCCTTCAGCCTCTGCAGCTGCATGCTCACTTGCAGCTTCTGTAGCTGCAAAATATGTTGGTAGTAGTCCTATCACCTTTAAATTCCTCTTTCTTTATTAATTCTTAGAACAAGAACGCACCAAGCAAAAATGCTAGAAGTGCTGTTACTTCGATCATCGCTGCGATAATCACGACAGACCCTGCCGCTTTTCCAGCTTCTGGGTTACGACCCAAAGCCTTCATGTAGTTTGAGCCAACAAGCCCAAGCCCAAGCGCTGCCATTCCAAATGAAATGCCAAGCATAACACCTTTGCCAATAGCTATTGCGCTTTCAGCTTCTGCGAATAAATCAACCATTATATCTCCTTCTTTTAATTATTTTACCTATGTCCATCAAGACCCGCACCTTGGTTGTTTAGGGAAGCGGGGGAGTGATGGTCGGTTGAAACTGCACGCGCAGCATAATTTGGGTCAAGCGCCAATCGCGCGTCGGGCTCGGGGCCAATATCGGTTCCTTGATTATCGCCGTGTTCACCGTGATCAGCATGAGAAATAGCTAGCCCCAGGTAAGTGCCGGCTAATACTGTGAATACATAAGCCTGTATATAGGCGACAAGACCTTCAAACATCAAAATTGGAATTACAGCGATCGGCGTACGCCCACTGACAAGAATCATGCTTGTAAAAACAGCAATCAAGATTTCTCCAACAGCGGTATTTAAAAATAAACGAAGCGAAAGACTAATAACCCGAGTAAATTCACCAAACACCTCCAGTATTCCGATGAAAAAATTGATTGGATTTGCCGGTCTATCACTAAAATAATGTTGAATATGTTTTTTTCCACCTTGCTCTTTAATGCTTAGGTACTGCACGATTACTATCGCTATAACACTCATTGCAATTGTTGCGTTCAAATCTGCAGTAAATGGTCTAAAAAGCGGCGTTCCATCATAAGAAATGCCAGGGCCAACCAACGGAATAATCCCCAGTAAGTTATTAAACATGATGAACAAGAAGTAAAACGCAAATATAGGAGTGAATCGAGCAGCTTTCTCACGTGATCCAAACGGAGATTGCAACATGTTAATCACATACTCAACCATCATTTCCATAATCGTTGAAAAACCCTTAGTGGCTTTAATATGAATTTTTTTGGCAGCCATGATTGAAACAAAGCCAATAAATATTGCGCACACAATCCCATACAAAATAGCGTTTGTTACAGCAAGCGGCCCAATATGAAACAACTCCTCGGCCTTCAAACTAATATGAATGCCGGAATCAGCTGCAGCAAAGAGTGTGGGTATCATAAAGCAAACTCCTGATTACACAGGAGTAACAGAGTCGTCGACAGTGTTTCGGCGGCTTTACCCATTTGCTGACGCATTGTAACAGGGAAGATGCGCCTACTGCAATAATTTTTACTATTTTATTTAATTCGGAAAGACAATGGCCGCTTTTAGACGCTCATTGAACGACGCAGGTTTTCCGCCAGAGCAGGATGATGGATCTTGGCGCTGGTTGTAATCTGCTGCATCTTTTGTGATTCCGTCGTAACGCTCCTGAAGAGTCTGATCTGAATCATTTCCAAAATTAATCAATAATACGTCTTCTGACCGGATAGTCTGATTAGTAACCGTAGAGACTTCTTTCCCATTTAGAGTGAACGTCATTTTATTTGATTCATTTTCTACGTACAAATTCTTGTCTGTATCAATCAAATCATCGCCCAAAACAAATCCCAAGTTAGCAAATAGATGCCCCCACGTAGCGCCTTCGTCGTGAACATGTACAACGTGATTAACGCTATCGTGCATATGCGTCCTTATGCGTGGGTTAAACGCTTCATCTGCTCCGCAAGCTTGCACTTCTTCATAAAAAGCAAAACTATCAAACATCTCTTTTTCACCGTTTATATAAACTGCAAAATTCGCATGATAGTGTACTTCCTTTTTTTCATAGAGTGCAAAACGCACCGCAACTAACCAAACTACACCGAAAGCAAAACCAATTAACAAGGCTAAAATAACTCTTTTTTTCATCAAACTCATGATGACATTATAGCAGTGATATAATGAACAAAATATGCATAATATTCAAACTTTAATTGCACATGCCAGTGCAGGGCACGAAAGCATCGTCGATACTACTGCGCACCAGTTTAGCGCCTCTACAATAATAATCATCGTATCATCATTAACAATCATTGGCTTAGTTTTTGTAGTTCGCTACCTAACACGCAGTGACACTACAAAAAGGGCATCAACAGAAAACGAAATAAAAACGAGCTAACACCACATGTAGCGCATTATGTTTGTGCCGTAGCACTAGATGTTATATACTTGTCTTAGGAGATGCCCCAGATGAGCGCACAAGAATTTGAAACCAGACCAGCAATCATATGCCACAAGCTAATAGAACCTACGTTTGTCATGGAAGAAGCGGCAACTGTCATGCCAGACATATTACAAAACACATCTGTTACACCAGACTTAGAAAAAATTCGCAGGCATTTAGATGAAAATAGCCAAGACGGTGCAAAAACGCTTCACGAAGTCTGTTCTGAACTTGGAATTTTAACTGTTGAGCTAAAAGCTAAGATTAAAATTGCAGATGAATATTATCAGCAAACTTACTGGGGTGATTATTTCAGTCAAAGTGGACTAGACCTTGATAAATTGATGAACGACAACGGAACAGGGCTGTATGATCTCACCGAGGAGTTTGAAGGATTTCCGATATTGCGAACATTAGATGAGCTACGTACAGGTGTGGTGCACACAGGAGAAGTAATGCATGCCGATCGCTTAGCACGTATTTTGATATTAGACGGTATCGGGTCAATCAATCTTCCAACAGCAGATACAACTCCCGCAGACGATACTGTAGACTAACTACGTGGCATTTGAAGATTTTAAGACCAAAGATACAGTTGTAATCGTCTATACAGGTGAAGGCAAGGGGAAGACCTCTGCCTCGGTAGGTTTATTGGCGCGCGCACTCGGAACTCGGTGGAAGGTAGCATTCATTCAATTTATCAAATACTGGGGTGTTGGCGAACACGTGTTTATCCGCGATATTCAAGATGTTTATGGCGATGATTTATACTTTTATAAAGGCGGTAAAGGCTTTTATAAAGCAGGCGATTTAAGCGAAAAGCACGTTACCGATAAGCAGCACAAAAAGGCAGCAATAGACACCTACAACGAAGCGCTAAACTGTGTTAAAAGTGGCAAATACAATCTTGTAATATGCGACGAGATCAATAATGCTGTCCACGATGGTCTATTAACCGAAGTCCAGATGGAAAAGCTGATTAAAGTTGCAGAAGGCAAAGTATCTTTGTGCCTTACGGGCAGAGATTTCCCCAAGAATCTTCTTACTTATGTTGATATAGCTACCGACATGACCAAAATTAAGCACCATTTTGATAACAAATTTCTTGCAAACAAAGGAATTGACTACTAGTATTCCAATTAGCCTATTTTCAATGCTATTTCAAACGCAATAAAGCGTTTAATTCTTAAACAAATACTGATAAACAAGTGATACCATGGCATTATGCAGCAAACACTATATTTAATGTTAGGTTATCCCGGAGCAGGGAAAACAACTGTGGCGCAATTTGTATCTGAGATTACTGGCGCAGTTCACATTTGGGCTGACCATGAACGTAAAATTAGATACGGTGAGCCATGTTATTCCAAATCAGAGAATAAGGAACTTTATGATGCATTGAATGAAAAAGTTACAGATTTACTTGATGCCGGGAAAAGCGTAGTTTATGACACTGCATTTAATCATTATGAAGACAGGAAGAAACTTCGATTAATAGCCGATAATCGGAGTGTCCAGACTATATTGCTCTGGGTTCGTGCACCCCGAGATATCGCAAAAGACCGAGCTGTTGACAGTAAAGAAAACCAACCAACTAGAGTCTTAAATGATAAAAATCCAATGCAACATGAACATTTTGAGTATCTAAGCGACAAACTAGAAGATCCGCACTCAAATGAAAGATTAATTAAAATAGACGGAACAAAGGTTAGCAAAAATATTATTTCAGACTTACTTAATTAAGAACTCTCACTGGCTCAACATAGAAAAAATTACCAACAGGCTTCAAAGACTCACTCGATATTTCCATGTAAGTCAACGATACATCAGATTCAACGCATATGAATCCAATTCTATATGTATCATTCGCGGCCTCACTATTTCTGTCCGCAAAAGCGATTCCGAAACAATTGTTTTCCGATTCTGGCGGATTTTCACCAATCTCACTCACAGATACGTTCTGAGGTGTATTGGCAATAGTTACTTTTTCGTATTGACCGATTTCTTCTCCTAACCTATAAAATCCGTCGAACATTGTTGCAGCAAACTCAACACTACTATCATCAGCTTTCTCTGCTGCAATAAATCGATATTTTTGATTGGCGGAGATAAGACGCCAAAGATCGTTTTGGACTCTGGCAGTTTCTACAAAATTGCCATCTTTGTTCACATCCGTAAACTGTGAAATATCCACTTTACTAACTTCACCAAGTCCGCCTAAGTTCGAGTTCGTGACAACAATACTTCCGTTTTCATCGTAATGCACTTTATTGCCTATATTTTCATCCGAAATCACAACATTCGTTTTGTTTGAATCCAAGTTTATCTCAAACGAACGAGCATTGTAGCCACCGTCACAATTAAAACAATTTGCTTGTTGAAAAAGTATGTTTTTTCCATCAGGTGATATTGCTGCAGAAAAGAAATGCGCATCATTTAAATCTTCAGATGATAAGCCATCTTCTGGCTGAGGTTCTGATTCGCGAATTAATTTTGGATCTTGGGTACCCTGAACGACAAAAGTCCTAGTGGTTTTTTTGTCACTTTCCTCAAAACCAGGTAACTCATCATAAGTAAACAACCGATGCTGAGCGTTTGCCGGGCCAATCGATGAATTATTAGTAACTTCTAGTTCGGACTCTAATCCATCCTGCGAATAAAGAAATATTTTTTGTTGATCATCTGTATAAACAGCAACATACGCTCGCCATTCATTTTGATAATTGGAATAAAAGTCTAAAACACGTGAATCCACGTGTGTAATCTCGTCAGTAAGTACTTGCTCTACCTTCAAAATTGGATCATAGGCTATTAATTTTGTTCCAAGTTTAAAAAATAGCGTGTCTTTGGTTAAGGTTGTAATTTTTTTGGACTTTTCTGTCTGAACTGCGGTATTTTGATCTGAGGTATCGGTTGGTTTTGATAGAAACCATGCAGCCGTTCCGCCAATCAAAAGAACACTCACTAAAATTCCACTTATCAGGCCTTTTTTTGAATTCTTTTTTTTCAATTCGGTTTGTGTGGTCGCATCAACATCACCGCTTACTTCTGCATTAGTACTATGACTATGCTCATTAGTATTTCCGTCTTCCATTTTTGCTCCTTATGCTTAAACAAATTGTACTCCTGCGCACAACTCCTTACAATAAGGTTAATGATAAAGCTTAGAAAAAAACACAAAAGATTAATATTCACTCTAATCTTGACGCTACTTCTTGGTCTTTTTAGATACACGATTACAGATGATGGCTTGCTTCAAAAGATACCAGGACCAGCACCGCCAGGAACTTACCGCGTAATTAGTTTTGAAGATGGGGATACTGTTACTGTCGACATGAACGGCACAGAAGAACGAATTCGTTTTATTGGAATTGACACGCCGGAAACTCAGGATCCACGTAAACCAGTTCAATGTTTTGGCAAAGCAGCAAGCGCGTTTACGAGGGATTTAATTGCAAACAGTCCAGTCAGGCTTGAACTTGACCCGCTCAGCAGTAATCGCGATCGTTATAATCGTTTACTTCGGTACATATATCTGCCAGATGGCAGGCTAGTACAAGCAGAGATTCTTAAAGCTGGGTATGGTTTTGCTTACACCAGCTTTCCGTTTACGAAATCTGAAGATTTTTTGAACTACCAAAGAGAGGCCAGGGAACAAAACCGTGGCCTCTGGAGCGAATGCACCCCTGAAATAAACCAATGGGGCGGATACACCTCCAACCCAGAGTAGGCTAACGTTTCTAAGACTCTTTCGAGTCTAATTGACGTATTTGCTACTATCTGTTATTGTATACTTTATGGAATTTTATGGAGTAAAAGAAAAAGTTGCGGCTGCAACGTTTTCTGCATTAGCACTAGCAAGCTGCATGAACGACAATCAGCCAGAGAGCACTTCACACCCAACAATAGTTGTTGGAGTTAACCAGTACGAAATTTCTCAACCACCAGATTTAGAACAATTTAATACTTGCAATACATACCCCGAAGCCGTCTATATTGATACGCCGAGCAATCAAGAAATTAGAGATGGAGTTTCAAAAAACCTAATAACCCTAAATCACATAGTTGGACTCAATGAATCACTTGAATCAATTGCATCCTGTTATTTTGAGCAGCCTGAGTACGGTTTAATGAGTATCAAGAGTTCAAACATAATTACTGAAGAACCGAATCAAGGTGAAACGTTAATAATTCGATTAAGTAACCCAATGAGTTTCATTACTAATGGAGTTTCAGGAGACGTGATTGTTGAGCAAACTGGTCTTCGTACAGCACTCGTTAATGAACTAATCGCTAATCAAATCAACGAAAATATTATAGTGCTTACAAAGCAAGCCCCATGCAATTCCGGTGCTGTTTACTATATTTCACAAGAAGGCGACACTCTACAATCAATTGCAAATATATTCGTTACTGTTGCAGACGATATTTACGGCTTCAATGGAATCTTGCCGCCAAATTATGCAACTGCAGGTAATGAAGTCGATGAAGTAATTGAAGCAGGATATATATTACAAATTCCAGAACATGGTCAGGTATTTGACATGCCAGCCAACGCTTTTCGTTGCGATTAAGACTACATTTATACATTTTACTGTTTGATTATTATGAAATAGTTATCAGTCTAGGGTAACTGGTAAGATTCGCTTGCTATTTTTTTACTCAATATGTATCTTCGAAAATATTCTTTTGAAATATACAAAGGCCTAAAAATAATATAAAACTCTGATTAGATTTCTAGTGGAATTTGATGTTATGATAGTTGACTTTTTCTTTATTTCGTGTATAGTACTAATTCATGAAAGATAGATATGAAGGCACTCATTTACCAGAAGAAGTTTCTGATGCGCGATTGATGGCCACAAGTCTAGGAATAATCGCCGGAATAGGTGGAGCAGTATTTTGGGGAGGGGCAATTCTCGTTGATGGTGGCGCTGAACCTGCAGTAGACGGCGCAAACGTAACAGGTCTAAACGAATCATATGATGCTGGATCAGACTTTGAACGTGAAAACTTTTTTGCAAGTTTAGTAATTGGCGGTGTGGCGTTCACATCAGCCATCGATATTCGACGTAAAAATCTATTATAAACGGCCTTGAATTTACATCGGATGGGGGCGGGCTTCCGATTTCTTTAAGAGATTTTTGAGGCTTCTCTGGTTAGTTACGGGATCGTAAGACCTGCGTAACGGATACAGGGTCAAGTAACCAATCCAATAAAAGCCTGTCGCTATAATTGGAGCAATGCTGTAGATACTGTGAATTGAATACGTCTTACGGTACACGCCCATGTAGTGTGCAAAACTCACGACATCATCATCGTATCGGCGCGAAGAAGTGCTTGCTAGCATCTCACTTCTGTAGCAAATCGGTCTATGCTGCTGCATCATGTGGACCGCCAAATCTAGATCTTCGTGTAGTTCTTTACTGCGACACACTTCGTCTCTTAGGCTTTGCCAAGCATCTTTTCTGATAACCATATTTGACCCGAATAAAAACGGTACGTGCGGAGCACCTCGGTACAAGTTTTTACGAATCAAATGATCAATTTTATAATTTGTTTTAGGTGATGGCATATCGTAGTAGCTAACCGGTCCGGTTGCAGCAAAAATTGTGTCATCAAACATAATATTTAAAACAGTTTTCACCCAAGACTTTGGCAATATTGTGTCAGCATCTATCCGGCCTATTAAATCTGATGTTACACAATCAAATCCGGTATCACGAGCGTAAACAACTCCTTGTCGTTTCTCTGATATAACAGTCACAAAATCATATCTGTTTACAATGTCTAATGTTGCATCTGTAGAATTATTGTCCACGACAATTACTTCGTCGGGCAGTACGGATTGAGCTGCAATTGCGTCCAGACATGCGCCAATGTAGTCTTCTTCGTTAAAAACAGGTATAATGATGCTTAAGCTTTTAACTTTAGTCATGTTACTAGAGTAGCAAAATACCTATCAAATGAATAAGAAAAAACATACATTAAAATCGCGTAAAGCCCAATCAACTGGTCTTTTAAAAATGCCCTGCAATAAATTAAAGAACTTTTGGCAAGCAAAGCTTTGGCACAAGGGGCTAATAATCCTAAGTACAATAATCTTTGTTGCCGTGTTAATCATGTACGCCGTTGCGCAGTGGTATATGTTCTCTGTCAGAGACAATAAACTAGAAGTTGGTGCAACCTTTATCCCGGCTTATGCAAGGCATTTTGGGTTAGACGATAAAGAAACTCTTCAGGCGAGCATTGATGAACTTGGAATTAAAAAATTCAGGCTGGTAAGTTATTGGAACGTTGGAGAGCCAGAGCGGGGAGTATACGATTTTAGTGAGTTAGATTGGCAGTTTGACATGATTGAACAAGCTGGTGGCAGTATTTCCTTGGCTATTGGCCTTCGTCAACCGCGCTGGCCAGAGTGCCATATGCCAAAATGGGCAGAAAAATTACCAATGAGTGAATGGTCCGAAGAACTTAAAGCCTACATGCAGGCCACAATAGAGCGCTATCAAGACCGCACAGTACTGCAAAGCTATCAACTAGAAAATGAATTTTTCTTAAAAGTGTTTGGCATTTGTCCAGATCATAGCCGTGAACGTTTAGTGGACGAATATAAATTTGTTAAACTAATTGATCCAACTAGACCGGTTGTTGTAAGCCGCAGCAACAATGGTATCGGACTTCCAGTAGGTGAACCACAGCCTGACATATCTGCAGTTTCTGTGTATAAACGCGTTTGGGATAAAACTTTAACAAAACGCTATTTTGAATATCCATTTCCAGCTTGGTTTTACTCATCGCTTGCTGGTGGTGGTAAATTACTCAACGGCAACGATATGATTATTCATGAACTCCAAACGGAGTCCTGGCTACCAGCAGGGTTTGAAATGAATGATGTCAATGATATTCCAGAACAAGAAAAGTCACTCAATGCAAAACGTCTTAAAGACCGAATACGCTACGGCGAATCAACCGGTATGAAAGAAATGTACCTTTGGGGAATAGAGTGGTGGTACTGGCAAAAAGTAGCCGCGGACAAACCTGACCTTTGGAACACCGCAACATCAGAAATAGAACGCATCCACCAATCTAACTAACACAATTAGTCATTTACTATTACTTTGTAATTTAGTAAAATACATTGTATGACTGAGTCGTTAAATAAACAAGATCCGTTTCAAGCTGCGCTAAAATTAGCCAGAGAGGAAGCAGCTGGTGGCGTATGCTCAATGTTGGTACTCGACCTAATGCACATGATAGATCAATGTGAAGTTAAGAGCTCGCTAAGTAGATTGGATGACAGCTGGACAAAGCCAAGACGTGTAAGTGTCTGTGAAAATCAAGAAATCAGTCAAGAAAAAATTACATTACAGCCACTTACAACAACATTACAATACGGTGCTCGATTAGCCCGTAGCCAATCTCATTTACCATACTATTCTACGAAAAGTGTAGAGCAAACTATTTATTACATTGAGCCAATAGGTGATGAAACTTACGCCATTCCACTATGGAATATGATTGAACGTTCAGAAGACTCCCAGGACTGCAGTATTGCCATATTTTTACCAGCTCGCGATCAAGGTGACTTAGATTACTCATTGGTAGCTACATCAAATGACGAGTCTAATCCATACTCTCTTCAACAGTTAGTAAGCGAACAGCCAATTACCCACAAAAGTGTTCTAGAAGATCTAAAACGGGTATTAAAATCCAGCAGTGTCTTTACTTCTTACAATTTACTACGTGACACTGAAGAGCAAATAATAAGCACTTCAAAAACATTATTTGAAAAACTCCAAATTGCTGAACTTAGAAAAAGACTACTGCCACTTGGGAACGGTGAACTTGCGACAAGACGTAATGAAACAGACCCAGTCACATCATATATATTTGACCTTCGATCAATTGCAGGCTCTGTCCATGAAGGTATCTCAGCAAAAACAACAGAGGCTGGCAACGAATTTAACTTTGTACTTAACACCGCCACTGGTCGCATCGCTTGCAGTGGAGCGTTTAATCTCGGAACCTCAAAACGCACGGCACTACTTGGACAACTGCTTCCACCGGATTCTCCGTTAGAAAGCTACACTGCGTACTTAGACGCAGCACCAGACGAACCAAGTGAAAAATTATTCGATTTACTTGGCAAAGCCCTAAAAGTTCCAGAAATTGTTACCGATGATGAGCTCATTGGAATCATAAATGATATTTTAAAAAACGCCCTAGAACAAAAACCATACTCCCTTAGATTGGTAGACGAAAAAATACAGAAGCTTGTTAATCGGTATAGAAAAACAAATGAAATTGCCGATACAACCCATATCGATATTGGCTCACTAGACATATCACAACTGGAAGGTGGGAAGTTTTTACACGAAGCACGTTACATCCGTGCACAAGTAAAAGCTAACAAAAAACAAGACGTGTTTAGTAAAGCGCGAAATCTCTACGGCTGTGAAGTTCAAGGAGCTGCAAAAGCATTCAATTTCCATACTACGGATAACGGAGAAACAGCGCGTCGCTGCCTAGCTATTGACTGTAAAGAAGCGTTTATTGCCGGTAAAATCAAACAATCGGTTGCACTAAATTGTACCAAAAGCTTTCTATCAACAGACGCAGATTATTGCATAGCAAGAGGCTCAAAAATTGCATTTCAGTACACAAACGCTAGAGATTGTCAGGCAATAGATTGCGAAGAAGTATTCACGCCTCCTCAAAATAGATCACACACAGGCGCTACAGCTATACAACGCTGCACAACACAACACACCCCAGAATTTACTGGTAAGGTCGCTAAAAACAAGAGGAAGCCTTTTTTCCGGCAAAGAAAAAACCGCTCATTCTAAGTGAACGTATCTTATCATTATAGCATATTTTGTCAATTATGTCTATATACATAAGGGGTTTAATAGGGTAGAATAGGTCATTATGGCTAAAAAGCGTAATCCCCAAAATAATTCACTTAAAAACCGCAGGGCAAGTTTTGATTACGCGCTGGAGGATACATTAGTGGCGGGGCTAGAACTGACTGGTGCAGAGACAAAATCACTCCGCTATGGACATGGTCATCTTAAGGGCGCATACGTAACATCGCGTAATAACGAACTCTGGCTAATTAACGCCACGATTACTGGCAGTAACGCCGTTCCAATTGGTGAAGATGAAAAAACTAGGGCGAGGAAGCTACTCGTAAAGCGCAAAGATATTGACATTATGATGGCCGCCAAAAAACAGGGCAGAAGTATAGTGCCACTAGCAATACTAAACCGTGGGCGTTTTATAAAACTACGAATAGCGCTTGGTAAAGGTAAGAAGACAACGGACAAACGCCAGACTATAAAACAAAGAGAAGACAAAATAACAGCCGGCAGGGCAATAAAACAGCACTCTCGATAATTAATCTATAGCAATCTAGTCATAATCTAAAGAATCTCAGTCTTAGATTTAACTTTACTTTCTCTTTTTTGATCGTTTAATTTTAGCTAATGACTTTTTTGCATGAGATTTGATTTTGGATTTGATTTTCTTATTTTCTTCAACTGCAAGGGGCAGAGTAAAATAAAATGTCGTACCTTTTCCATGCTCTGATTCAAACCACAGTCGACCATTCATTTCTTCAATGTATTGCTTAGTGATATACATACCAAGTCCGGTACCAACAACCGACTTTCTGTCGTCATTATCAACCCGAAAGAACTTTTGGAACATTTGAGCTTGCTGCTCAACAGGAATACCAAGTCCATTATCGGAAATAGTTGTCATGAGCTGCCCGCCATTAACATCATGATTAATTCGAACGTAACCTCCATCACGATTATATTTAATCGCGTTGGATATAAAATTATTGATAATAATCCGAAGCTTAGGCTCGTCCGATATTACATCCATTGCCTTACTAGAATCATATTCAAGCGTTACATCCCGCTCTTTTGCAACAATTAACATTGCATTTACTGCGTCAGATAGCACCGATTGAAGATTAGTATTTTCCAGTTTCATCTCTGTTCTACCACTCTCAAGCCGCGCCACGTCAAGCATACCGTTTACCAAGTTTTTGAGCCTTACGGAACCGTCATAAGATTGAATAAGTAAGCCTTTAGCCTGCTTACTTAATTTGTCTCCGTGCATTTCTTGTAGCAGATCCAAATAACCGATTACGGAAGTTAGCGGAGCTCTTATTTCATGAGTTGCAACACTTATAAATTCTTTGTTTTTTTGATCCAGTGCTTGTTCTGCAGCTGCAATACGCTGAGCCATTTTATTCATGGTTTCTCCAAGGCGAACAAATTCGCTGTCTGCATCTTCAAGCTGAATTTCATAATCAAGTCGCCCAGAACTGAATATCATCGCGCCACTCATTAATCTAACAATATTAGCTAGAGTCCGCTGAATAAAGAACGAACCAACCCAAACAAATCCAATTATGAATAGGCAAATAAATATAACGCTAACCAATTGTGCATCTCTTGATTGTGCTAGCACTGCAGATGTTGGTGATGCAATAACAACCGCCCAACCAGTGTCTTTTGCGTTCGCAGTTACAATAGTGTGTTTGACTCCTCCAAGGTCTAGTTCAGAAGATTTAGAGGAGCGCAGTTGTTCACCGTTTTCCCGGATAATACTGCTGCTACTGGTGTTTGGATAGGCAACCTTGTTCTGCTTATCAATTATCACTGCCAAAGCCTGCTTTCGGTCTATTGGCGCACTATCCCAAACGGTTTTAATAAAGTTTTCACTATACAGGTCATAGGCTGCAATAGCGGCGCCATCTGTAATAGGGTAGCCAAAGATTCCTAGTTTAAAATCTTCCAAGTCAATTTGCTCTCCGTCTACCGGAGCTTGCAAAGCCTTTTTTGTAAATTCAGTAAACGGGGCAGTGGAACCTTTTAGTACGCCAGATAGTGCAGAACTTAGCACATTGTTTTGGTCGTCCACAATAACAACGGCTAGTGTTTCCGGAAAAATTTGTTTAAACGCACCCAGTCTTTCATTCGTACGTTGTGTTTGTTCATCGACCTGCTTTGTGGCCAGTGAAATGTAACTATCTTCCAAAACGCCTAAACTCAAGCCCTTGTTTGCAAGATCACTAGCAAACGGATCGCACACACCGCCTGGTGAATTCTTATAATCCCGATTTGAAACAATAAATGCTCTACACGCATCGCGGTTACTATCCAATTGTTTACGTAAATCTGCGAACTGATTTTTTATAACAAGCATCTCAAAACCAGTCCTCTCAAGCACGTCTCTACGAAGTGTAATTTCACGCTCCAGCACTGTTGCTGTCGTGTCGGCTGATCGTTGTAAATCGGTAATCGATTGTTTTTTTAATAAATTATTAAGGCTCCATAGTCCAAAAAGACTTAATACTATTAAGGCTATGAACGGTGGCAGTAGAACCCATTTAATAAATCGTTTGTGAAGATTTTTTACATGGGATTTTTCTGAATTGTTATTTTTATCCATTTATATCAATCCGCAATCATGGCTGATTGTTATCAGTGTTGATTGCACAGAATTTGGAGCTGTTAGTATAAAACGCATAGTGTAGTTTCCTGGATCTTTACAAGAAATAGTTATAGATTTAGCTAAATTGTTCGACTCGCTTCCAGGTCCAGCGCTATAATTTCCGTTCGAGTTTCCGCCAGAAAAGCTTGTCTGCCATCCATAGCTCACCACACCTGGTCCATTCTGCGTGTTAACAGAAGATTGAAAGTTATAGGTTTTGTCGCAATTACGTTTTTGAAGGGTGATATTTCCAGGGCATACAAGATTACCATTTGGGTTATTGAGTGCAAAGCTTCCAATTGCGGCAGCAAAGGTTGGCGTTACCTCAGGAGTTCCACCGCCCCCGCCACCCGGGTTAGTGCTTCCACCTTGACCTCCATCGCTTGGAGCGGTAGCATTTCCTTCATTTGGGGTTTGGTCAAAACTAAAAGAAGTAGAACTTGGTGTGCCTGATGGTGATGTTACGCCTTCGGTGATAATATTATCAGATACGTCGTTTCTCTCTGGCGAATCAAACTTGTCGCCACTAACTAACGAATTATAGTCTTGCGTGACAGTTGTAACCGTCGCAAGCAAATCTGCCAATGACGCTTGTTGCGACAAACGAATGAAAACCGCCAACACGGCAATTAGTGCAAACACTGCAGTTACTTTAAACGCAAAAGCGTATTCTTTTATAAGATGCCTTGTGTTTACAACAGATTTTGCCCATAGACTAGAAAAGCCCTTGGGCGCAAAATCTGCAAAATACATGCCATTTTTTTTACGACCATGACTGTACGCTATCCGACCATGCTCACCTGGCAATTTGTCCTTATTCTTACTCATAACTTAATTAATAAGTATGACGAAACAAGCGTAAGAAGTAAACCATAGTGAGTACTGAACAAATGTGTTTTACTTTTATTACCTATATGGTATAATATGTTTCATGAGTTTAGTCCGTTTGGTGGGGCTTACTATTTTATGTGGGATTCTAGCGCTGGTCATAACGCCGGCTAACGCTGTTGCGCCGTCCGATTTTAACGCTGATAAGCTAGTATCTTTCCCTAGTATTGATAATCTTCCAGATCCAAACAGCATTTTTGATGCTATAAACGTACAAAGAGTACAAAACGGGCTAAAACCACTTGTTAAAAGTGAAGTTCTTTCCAAAGCAGCACAGGAAAGAGCCAATGACATGCAAAAAAACAACTATTACGCTCATAAAGGCTCAAACGGTCTCTTTTTTGGAAGTTTACTCAAAGCGTCGCCATTTGCAGACTCTTATGCCTGTGAAAATCTAGACCTTCAATTTACAATCAAGGCTGAAACCTATGTGTCCGATTGGCTCAAAAGTAATGCTGGGCACAGAGAATGCGCCCTCAATGCAAAGGTATCAAGTGCAGGCTACGCTGCAATAGAAGTTGCTCCGCGGGCTGGTGAAGACATGCGGACATTTATAGTAGTAGCTATCCACGCTACTAAATAATAAGACAACTCACGCAACAGATGCTTGTTTAAGACGAACTGCTTCGCTATAATGCTACGGTCTCTGTTAGCGCAGAGAAGCACATTATAATCAAAGTTCCATCGTAATGATGGGATATTCCGGGGTAGCTCAGCGGTAGAGCGGGACGCTGTTAACGTTTAGGTCGCTGGTTCGAATCCAGTCCCCGGAGCCAAAAGTAAGGAGTCGAGCATTCATGTTCGGCTCTTTTCTTTTGTTCCTGAGCTTGGTTTTTAACCCAAGCGACGCAGTCCGGCTATTGACGGAATGCATGTCGCGCCAGTTCGCTATTGCCCGCTACAATCTATGATTGTCACGGCGCAATACCTCCCATCCAGTCTCCGGAGCCAAGTATAAGCATTTTGCGAAAGCTGAGTGTTTTTGTTTTGATAAGAAATATGCTTAAATATGATAATAATTGCTAAAAGCAAAAAATCTTTTAAAAAAATATAATCAAATAACGAAGGAGCATTATGTCAGAACTATTTATGCCTACAGAAGAATGGCCACTTCAGGAAATATACAAGGAGCAATTACATAAACGTATTCAAAAGTGGGGTGAATTTGTTACTCCAGTATTTGAAGGATTAACAGCTGAAAATAGACAGTCAAAAGAACAAATCTTTCAATGGCTTATGGAGTGCGTAGAGCGAAACGATAGAGTTACGGCGGAGTTTGTAGATTTACTCGATATTGGTGTTCGAGAAAAATATGTTCATGGTGATGCGTTTGATGCTATCAAAGGGAATCGAAACAATCCTGAACATAATCCAGGATTTGCTTCAGCAATCCAGAACCAGTTCTTGACACTTTATGATATTTTCCAAGCAGGTGTTGAGTCTACATTTAACTAATTTGAATCCATCAATCAGGTAAGCCAAGCATAAACATTATGGAAACATGTGTCTTTGTTTTGCTATAATTTATATATGCCCTACATGGAATTAAGAAATTACAAATCTGAAAATGATAACATCACAACCGAACAGCGTGACAATATATTAAGGCTGGTCAGAGATTACTTAGCAAGAGGACAAGAAATTGACGGTACGTTTGAATTTCGTCTACTGAATCGCGGCTCTAAATTCGATTTTTGCGAATATGACTACATTTTAGTTATCGATATGGGTCATTCTGAGCAACGTGAGCTGCAGAAAGAAGAAATCGCTAAAAACATCAGCCGAGAACTGTCGACGATTTTAGACACTGGTTTATTAGCGGTTAGACTTAGGCTTCAAAATGCAGCGTTCGTACCCAATGAGTTCTAATTTCGTACACTAAAATAATCCAAGCATTAATTAGAACTAGAAATGTGTATATTCCAGATAAGATATACCCATTTGTTAGCCAATTTTACATCCTTGGGAACAGTCACTAAACTCAGACAACAATGAGCTGTAAGTAGTTGCTTTATCCTGTTTTTTATGTTATATAATACTAATGGATTCTCCTGAAGTATTGCAGCTTCGTCAAGATATAGACGAGACATTTTGCAAGGAACTAACGCCAGATAACGTCAGATATTTTGCCGACGAGCTAATTGAAGATCTGCTTAGTATTCGAAACCGAGCAACAGAACACTTTATATCAAACATTGCAGTGCAATCTTACTTAAACGAACAAACTCTTGAAGATGACGCATTTTCGACATTAAAGCTTCCTTGTATCAATGAACTACTGGATTCTGCAGCAAAAATTGCTCATGAATTACCTGTAATAGATTTGATCATTAAAAATTGTGATGTGGAGCAATCTGTGTTTGTGCCGCCAGACGACAATACTCAAGCACAGATAGTTCATGGCAAGAAAAATCGGGAGATAATTACATCCGAAAGAACAAAAATCACACTTTTAATACTCGCAAAAGATTTTGGGGTCGACCTTGCAGATGAGTCATCGTTTAAGCTTAAGCAAGGAATTGTTGATCCTAAAATGATCAGAGAATATCCTTACAACGTAGCAATAGCGCATAACTTGCAGCGAGCTATCCTCGTATGTGACCAAGTAGGAAATATTACTTATGTACTGAATACAGAAATCACAAAAGAAAACGGGGAAACTATAGATGTGTTTCTGAATATGACCAAAACTGAAATTGATGATTACCTACTTAAATGCCCAGAGGCGGGACAACGAGTGATAGACAGTACCCACTACATAGCTAATTTACGTGAAGCAATACGCTACCCACACCAGGCGTCAAAGAAAATTGATCCCAGTAATGAAACTGAAGATAAATGTTCCGAATTAGACATTAATCAATCAATAACAACTTCAGAGGTACAGAAGAAGCTACATATCCACGGAAACACATTAAATAAAATACTTAGGGATCTCGGTGTTTCTAAAAGTCACCAAAAAATAAATAACCGCACCCTAGCGACAATTCCATCTTCATCTTATGAAGCAATACGTCAGCATCCTATTGCAGCTACACCGCATGCAGAAGACTACGACGCAGTAAGTTTGGAAAAATTACATAAGCAACTTGGCGTTGGTCGCCCAGTACTAGATGAAATTTGCAGAGAATTGAATATTCAAATAGGTGAGTATAAGCATGGATTAAAGTTAAAAAGAGGTGTTGGCATTTTAAGCTCTGACTTGAATCAAATTTTAAATCACCCATTAACCAAGTACGCTAAAATGGACGATGCCCATGTAAGCATTTATGAGTATGCCAAAAATCAAGGAACAACAGTAGCAGTGATCAAAAAAGAATTAGAGGACCTTAACATAAGAATAAGTGAAGTTAGATATAACAATCACATCTCCCAAGTGTTCTCTAAAGAGCATGAATCAGAACTAAGAAGCAAACTAAACAGTGATGTGCCTGTTTCGGGTGATTACAGTGCAATAAGTTTTCGCGAAGCAAGTGAGCTCTTTGAGGTGTCTCAAATGAAACTCGAAAAAGTGGTTCAGGAATTAGGCATTCAGACTGGTTACTATAGATTTGGAACAAAGACTAGCCCAGGTTTACTATCAGATGATCTAAAAATACTCGAATCCCACCCTGAACTAGGCTTACCCAAAGCCGGAGAGGATATAATTAAAATAAACGATGTACTCGATAAGTTATGCGTGTCTAGGAGTACGCTTTTCGAAGCAGCAGAAAATAACAATATACCCATACGCACATACAAGTTTGGGAAGACACGTGGATACGGATTCAATAAAGAAGAACTTGCTATCCTGAGCCAAGATCTTAAACTTGCCACACCTCTAGCTGTGGATTATGAAGTAGTGAGTCTAAATATTGCTCGTTATGCTCTATCTACAACACGAGAAGAAACATTGCGACAAATCAAAAAGCATAAGATACAAACAGGACAATTTAAATTTGGACCTAATTATGAAATTGGCATATTAAAAACTGATTTAGATAAGCTTCGTGATCTTAAGCACTAAATTTACTGCAAGCCTTACTTGATAAGGTCAGAGCGGTTAATTCAGTTTTGGATTTTTGTATACTCAGGCTAGAACCGAAACTGCATGAATTGCTATACTTAGCATATGCAAGAATTCAACCGTGAATACTGGGAGAAAATGTACGAGATGCCACTGGAAGATTTGCCTTGGGAGATAAAAGAAGCACCTCAAGAACTCAAGGCCTATATTGAGGCTAATAAAAGTGAAGGCGGGACTGCTCTTGATGCTGGCTGCGGAACGGGTAACTTTAGTGTTTACCTTGCTAAGAATGGTTATGCAGTAACTGGTGTTGATTACTCTGAGAAAGCTCTTTCGATCGCTCGTAAAAATAATGAGGAGCTAAAGCTTCCTATAGTCTACCTTCGTGCTGACCTTATCGAGCTCGAAAAAGCTAGTACTGGCAAAACTTATGATTTGATCCTAGATTATAAAGTTAGCCATCACCTGAATGGAGAACAACTTAAAGAATACGTCAGGCAGTGTCTTCGTGTCTTAAAACCGCAGGGTAGGATACTGCTCGCATGCTATTCGGACAAAGATGTAGATGCCGCAAGTAGTGGCTCTGCTATTGGGAAGTTCGGAAATGAGATGTACTATCGTGCCGTTGAAGAAATTACAGAATATTACAGAGAACTCAAAAAAGTAGAGTGTCATGAAGTTATGCTAGGTAAGCATCTAAATCATGCGGGTTATTGCATTGTCTTCGAGAAAAAACCTAAGAGATTACGACAAAGTCCCCCTTGATCAAAGTTATAACTTCCTCTATTGTTGTGAGCCAAAAGAAAGGAGTCGCGCATTCATGTTCGGCTCTTTTCTTTTGTTCCTGAGCTTGGCTTTTAATCCAAGCGACGCAGTCCGGCTCCTGACGGAATGCAAGTCGCGCCAGTTCGCTATTGCCCGCTACAATCTCTGATTGTCACGGCGCAATACCTCCCATCCAGTCCCC